>JACQXX010000022.1 GCA_016208495.1 Acidobacteriota bacterium
CCCCAGTAGAGGTTCAATCAGCACCAGATCGTTGTCACCGGAGCTGGATATTGGTTTCCCTGGAAATGCCCAACCACGACTGGGTTGGACTGGAGCTGGAAATTCTGGCGCTAGTGGAAGATTACTTCCAGGGAGAGAACCCAAACTCCTTGGTCCGGGAGAAGGTAGCCCGCCATCACGGGTATTTTATGGTTATCCAGATGGTGGGATTTCAATCGGGCGTGGAAATCCAAATCAACTTGGGCCACAAGGACCCTTTATTAGTGCTCCCCATGGTATAACAGTTCCAAATCAAATCGGGGGAGTATACTCAATTGACCCTGCTGCAGTGCGATTTAGCCAAGACAGTTGTAATTACTACTTTAAAAATGGTGGTAACATTGATGATTTAGCTGCAGCATTAAGAAATGGTCAGGTTAGTCCAATGGACATTCCCGAAATCCGCCTTGTTGAAAAAGATGGGCTATTCTTTTCACTAGATAATCGCCGTCTTGAAACCTTCAGAAGAGCGCAAATACCAATTCGCTATAGAATGGCGACAGTAAGTGAAATTCAACATGATGCTTTCAAGTTCACTACAACAAATGATGGTGTCTCAATATATGTAAGGAACGAACCAAGATGATAAGTCCTGAACAAGCCAAATCAATTAAAACAAAAGAAGATCTTGTCAACTTTATCAAGCTACTGGTCAGAGATCTTAAAGATGACCCTGACTCTTGGGAAAATTCACGGCTTGACCACTACCTTGATGCTCTTTCAGCCTGGACTGAAGACATGGAAGGGTTTTTTGCAAATGTCGGTGAACCTTTTCCAGAAACCCCAAATTGGAGACTCATTGGAATTATGTTACTTGCTGCTAAAAGGTATGAATAATTATCCATCCAATAATTCAAAAGATTTCTAGCTTGTGGTGCGCTGGTCGTCTGGAATTTCCCGAACCAAGCGACCCAGTGCAGCATCTTCCAGCAATTCCTCAAGGAGAGCACTATATTCCGGCAAGGGCAGGACCGCCGCCGTGCGGTTTCCCTCTTGATCCACAATGTAGTTGATTCCAGCCATAGGTTTTCCTTTCGGTTGAAGTGTCTTTCGCTGGCGGCCAGTGGCTCAAACTGCTTCTTTTGAAACAATCCACTTGCTCCTGCCTCCCGGTCAGGCCGGGCAATGGGTCACTTGAACGTGAGGTGTTCAATTTGAACAGTTGATCAGGGTGAATCCGGATCACGTCTGGCGTGGAGGCACGTGAGCACCCGGACGCTTTTACCCTGAACCGTGAAAAACAGGTGGTAGGGAAAGCGATTGATCACCATTCGCCGAACTTCTTTATAGACAACCGGATACGCCAGTGGGAATTGGGTAATCCGGACCAGTGCCGCATCAACCGCCGCCAACCAGTCCTCTTCCAGACCAGGGTGGTGGGCCTTGTACCAGCGAAAGACGGCAAAGATGTCGTTTTTCGCCTTGTGCCGGATGACCAGCTTGAAACTCATGGCCGTGACCTCAGTTCGGCTTTGGCGGCGTCCCAACTCAGTTCATCATCCGGGTTGGCTTCCACATCGGCCAAACTCCAGTCCAGTTCGGCTTTTTGAGCCTGAGTCAGCGGCAATTCGGCGGCTTCGGCTTCCACGCTTTCCCAGATTTCCAAGGCCAGGGCAATCCGGTCCGCCGGACTCATCTGCAAAATTGATTCACGCAATTCCACGTTCATTTCCTGCTCCTCCTGATTGATTACCTGACCGCCATGGCCTGAACCCGTTTCTTGAACAAAAACGCATCCAAAAAGGCTTTGACCACCAGTTTGTCGGCTTCGGGCAAGGTTTCCACTTCCTGAAATTGCCGCAACAGTTCCCGATCTTCAAACTGGGATTTGGCGGTTTCCTGCATTGCTCCATTCAACAGAAAATCTCCGGTGACCTCCAGGACTTCCGCTAGGCGTTCAGCAAAAGTTGTTTGAGTCGTCATCGGTTTAGCATCCAAGTCTTTGATTTGAAAGCTATTATAGCTGATTCACCTTGCCGTGTCGATAAAAATGGAGTGCAGATGCCAAATATAAAGCGTCTTTGTCTAGTGTGAAATTCTTTCCATAAAGAAGCCAAGATGCTTCATTTAACAGAGCATAAGTCTAGGAGGAGGTTTTGCAATGCCACACTACAGTGAAAGCGAAATAGAGGACGTGTGAAGCGGGCGAACCGGTTGGAGGACCTGGCGCGGGCGTGTGGGTGTGAATTGAAGAAGCACGGAGTGAACAAGTTGGTGATGCGGTGCTTATGGCATCAGGAAAAAACGCCGTCGCTGGCGGCCAGTGGCTCAAACCTGCTCTGTGTGATGAAGATATCACCCACCATTTCACAAGGCATCGGGGTCAAGGCCCAGTTCCTTGAGTTTGGCAGCCAGTTTTTCGGCTTTCAGGCGTTCTGCTTCAGCTTTGAGAAGCGCTTCTTCTTTGGCGATTGTTTCAGCTTCCTTTTCGGTGTGTGTCAGAATCAATCTGGCCTGAGCCTCTGCCAGGTGGTTCAAAGCTTCTTCCTTGAGTTTGAGTTCCTGTCCAGCTTTGTCGGTGTCAGGTGTGCGGACCGACACGGCTGTTCCCAACCGGGATTGGACTTCCAGCCAGTCACGGGGTGAGAGTTTTCCGATCACTGTGACATCCGTGGCCGGAAAGGTCAGTAGGAAACTTCTGAACGCCGTGGAAGCCCGCAATCCAGCGCTTGACCAATCCAGCAACTGGTAATCGGTTGGGCCGGTGGCTCTGGCAACTTGCGTGGTCAACACGCCGACGATCACGTCCGGTCGGGTGCGATGGTATTCGGCACTGGACACCACGACCGCTGGACGCCGTTTCGTGGCATGCGCTCCCGCAAACATCACGTCACGACATCTCCAGGATTAACCACCCTTATTTTTCTTCTTCTAGTGATTGCACATAATGCCAGGAAGCGACGGCGGCTTCCCGCAGGTCAACGTCCGTCCAGTCGTCGCTGTCCTCTATCGGTAACCGTTCCCGATACCTTACCGCCAGCGAATCCAGAAACTGCTCCACTTCCGCCAGGGTTTCCGGCGGCAGACGTTTGATTTTTTCCAGTAAAAGCTGTTCGTGCGTTGTCATAATCTGAAAGATCCTCAGTTGTTCGCTACCTGATAACATCCCTTGTTTGGAATGGTTTACCAACCGAGTCTCAACAGTCACATAAAATTGGTCTCCCGCACTTTTGGTGATGCATTGAGCCTAAGGTTTTGCTCCCAAAAGTCTTGCAAATTGTGAAGCACCTTTTTGATTTTTAAACTATAAGTAGTGTTGAACCAGTAATTTACTTGCCAGACTATCAGCGAAATTGCGGAAGAGCCAATTTTACGTGATTTTTTTCAAGGTAGCTGACCTTCAGCAAGCAGTTAAGAATAGAGACGTAACCGGTGTTATAGCATTTCAGAAGATGATCCCTCCCTGGGAGCGCTGGCATCTTGCCGGCAAATGATTGAAGATTAACCGTTTGGTGCCGGCAGGATGCCGGCGCTCCCAGGAAATATTTACCTGAAAATATAGAATTTACTCACCATCAGAAATTGAAGCTTGAATACATACTGACCTGTACCTAACTCCATATTGGAAAAAGCTTGCGGTCAAATGGAATGTTGAGCCCTGACAATATGTTGTGAACGAGGTTATTCCTCCCAGGCTTATAACGGTTAAATGACAGGAGAAAAAGATGAAGCTGTATTTTTTAGAGAAGTATTTAGGTGAGGTAGTTGAAGAAGGTGACGATTTTCCCTGGAAAATTGGGTTATTTTCACCCAACAGCAATGCAGACAGTTTCAAAGACTTTTTTGCTTATATGGTCAGTGAAGATGTGCAAGAAACCGAACCCCCTTTTTCTGCAGAGCTTTTGGATGATGAGAGTTGGTTTCTTGTGGATGATAGCAATCAGAGGCACAAAATTTCCGTTCCTGCGATTCACCCAGATAACTCAATATGGTGGATATGGCGACCATTTTGATTTCAGGTAACCCTCTGAGGTTATCTCAATTTGTTGCAAACCAGAATTTTGCCAACCACAGAGCTACTAAGTTGAGATAATTTGCTTCTTTAGCCAGAAACCCAACCAAATCAAATGCTTGAGCCTGTCGTTGATCGGCGGGCTTTTGATTTTTCCAAGCAGTGGTTGCTCTAATTTCTATCGAGCATCGGAGTCAAGGCCCAGTACCTTGAGTTTGGCCGCCGGTTTTTCGGCTTTCAGGTGTTCGGTTTTGGTTTTGTCGGTGTCAGCCAGGATACCAAAGCGGCTTCCTTTTACAAAAATTTCACCAAACCCACTCCGGTTGTCTGCTATTCTAGGTTCTCTTTTTTCGCATTCACCAAACCCGTTTCTCTCAAAACGAATTCATCATCTTTCCTGCAGCCAGGTTGCTTAGGCTGGTTGGGAAATTTGCCTCCAGGTCATCTCGAACTGGAGTAAATTGGGTTGCAAACTATTGTAAATAAATTCTTTTATGAGATTATCCCTGCTGTTTCAAAGGAGAACTTCATCGCATGGCTGACAAACCTGATCAACCGGATACCAAACCGGGGCTGCTTCCAAATCTCAGTCGGCGGAAATTTCTCGCCGGCGCTGGCCTGGCCGGTGCTGGTGCCGTCATCGCTGATAAAATCTATTCAGAAATCAAAGGGGAATCATCTTCAACTGCTGTTGAAGCCAATAACGTCCCGGCTGGTGCCATTCCGGTCACATTGACGGTGAACGGCACGAACCGGACGGTTACGGTTGAACCCCGAACCACCCTGCTGTGTGCTTTGCGTGACCATGCCGAGCCACCCGTAACTGGGCCCAAACTGGTATGTGACCAGGGAACGTGCGGTGCATGCACGGTCCTGCTTGATGATAAACCTGTGTATGGATGTCTGGTTCTGGCGGTGGATGCTGTTGGAAAAAAAATCACGACGGTCGAAGGGCTTGGCGCCCCCGACAATATGAGTCCGCTCCAGGCATCGTTTGTTGAACAAGACGCCATGATGTGTGGATTTTGCACTCCAGGGTTTGTCACCACGATTTCCGCCTATTTGAAGCAAAACCCAAATCCAACCACCGACCAGATTCGCGAAGCCTGTAAAGGCAATTTCTGCCGATGCGGCACCTATCCCAAGGTCTTTGAAGCGGCTCTGTCATCAGTCAAAGGGCAACGTCGAGCAGCTTCTGACCTGTTTGCCAAATTTGGAGAGGAGGCATAACCGCACATGCAGGACCAACCGAAACCAAAGCGCAAAATCAAGGTGCCGCGGGTTGTAAACGGCATCGAAACCATGGTTGAAATTGAAGTTGATGACACATCTGGTCCCGGGTGGGGGCCCAATGACCGCCATCGCCTTCTGAACAAACGCATTCCTCGGGTTGATGGACCCGTCAAAGCAACCGGAACCGCTCAGTATTCCTATGATGTGAAGTTGCCCGGAATGCTCTATGGCCGGATTTTGGGTTCGCCACACGCCCGGGCCAGAGTGACAAGCCTGGATTTGAGTGGAGCTGAAAAAATCAAAGGCGTGAAAGCGGCCATCAGTGCCAGGGAAGAAGTTCGATATGAAGGCGAACCGGTGGCTGCCGTAGCCGCCATCACACCCGAACTGGCCGAAGATGCCATTCGGGCCATTAAAGTGACCTATGAAGTTCTGCCACATACAGTCACGGCTAAAGATGCCCTCCGGCCAAATTCTCCGAAAGTCTTTGAAGAAGGAAATGTCGAACCACAAGGAAAACAAGGGGATCCAGCCAAAGTGGCGGCGGCTTTCGCCGGGTGTGATGCCGTGATTGAGGCTGATTACCAAACACCGATGGTTCATCATGCCTGTCTGGAAACCCACGGCGTTGTGGTTGACTATCGCGGTGGTGATACGGCCACGATTTATGCTTCAACCCAGGGCACGTTCACCGTTTCGGGTGATGCCGCCAAAGAGCTTGGGTTGCAACAAAGCGCGGTCACCACAGTGGTGGAGCACATGGGCGGTGGTTTTGGCGCCAAATTCGGACTTGGCCTGGAAGGGAGCCTGGCCTGTCGGCTTTCGAAAAAAACCAGTGCACCGGTCAAAATGATGCTCACCCGGAAAAATGAGTTTTTGATGGCTGGAACGCGGTCTGGTTCCTGGCAAAAACTCAAGGGCGGTGCCCGCAAAGACGGAACACTGGTGGCGTTGCAGGCGACTCAGTATAAGCTCGGCGGGCTTGGCGATGGGTCACAGGCTGGACAGCCGTATGTGTATAAGGTTGAAAACTTTTATCGTGAGATTGCGGCGCTCCATACCAATCTTGATTCCTCACGAGCGTTTCGCGCCCCAGGTCACCCGCAGGCGTCATATGCGATTGAATCATTGATTGATGAACTGGCCTACAAACTGGAACTGGATCCGGTTGAATTCCGCAAGAAAAACCTGACGGACCCGGTGTATCACCGTCAACTTGACCGAGGCGCCAAAGAAATCGGCTGGAGCAAGCGCAACCCCAAGCCAGGTGGAACCCCTGGACCTCGAAAACGCGGCATGGGCTGTGCAGTTGGAGTCTGGGGCGGTGGTGGCCGGCCTCAATGCCAGGTGGATGTGACGATTACCCGTGATGGACTGGTTACCGTAGCGGTTGGGACACAGGACCTTGGAACTGGAACCCGGACCTACGTCCGGGCGATTGTGGCTGAGGAACTGGGCCTGACGCTCAACGATGTCACCGAAAAAATCGGGCGTTCAACCCTTGGGGCCGCGAATCCGTCGGGTGGTTCAACCACGGCGGCTTCACTGGCGCCTGCCGTCAAAGACGCGGCATTCAAGGCACGGACAACGGTTGCCGAGAAGGTCGCTCCCGTGATGGGGGCCAAACCTGAGGAAGTCACATTTCTGAATGGAAAAGTAATCGCCGGTGCCCGCCCGCTCGGGTGGAAACAAGCCTGTGCGGCGCTTCCGCCAGCCGGAATCACCGTGCGGGGTGAGTGGAAACCGGGCCTTTCTGAAAATGGCGTTCACGGAGCCTGTTTTGCTGAAGTCGAAGTTGATGTCGAAACCGGTCATATCAAGCCGATTAAAATGGTGCATGTGCAGGACATTGGCCTTCCGCTTAACCGGCTGGCGGTTGAAAGCCAGATCAATGGCGGGATGATTCAATCACTTGGGATGGCCCTCTATGAAAGCCGGGTGGTGGATTCGCAACTGGGAATTACCCTCAATCCTGGGTTTGGCGACTACAAGCTGCCAGGATCGCTCGAAATGCCCGAACTCATTCCCATTATTGATGATGAAGACACCCGTGAAGCCGTGATTGGTGTCGGTGAACCCGCGTTGATTCCAGCGGTCGGTGCCCTGGCCAATGCCGTGTTTCATGCCTGCGGCGTTCGAGTCCGCGAACTGCCAATTACACCTGATAAAATTTTAATGGGTTTGTTCAAATAGGGGGAAACGACATGAAGGCATTTGAATGGGTAAATCCAACCACCGTCGCTGAAGCCGTCAAACAGCTTTCGACCCAGGTGAGCGACCCGAAAGAAGCGCCGCGGCCTCTGGCTGGTGGTCAGGACCTGTTGACGACCATGAAAGATTACATCACGCAGCCGGTGCGCGTGGTCAACCTCAAATCCATTCCTGGACTGAATAAAATTGAGGGCGATGCCAAAAAAGGACTCAAAATCGGGGCTCTGGTGACGCTCTCACAGTTGGAAGAACATCCAGAGATTCGCAAAAACTTTCCCGCCATTGCCGAAGCCGCTCATTCAGTGGCTTCACCGCAGATTCGAAATCTCGGCACCATTGCCGGCAATCTGTGTCAGCGTCCCCGGTGCTGGTATTTTCGGCTGGAACACGTCGTCTGTCTGAAAAAAGGCGGTGACCAGTGCTATGCCGAAGCGGGTGAAAACAAATACAACGCGATTTTGGGTGGCGGACCGTCCTATATTGTCCATCCATCTGATTTGGCGCCGGCACTGGTGGCACTTGGCGCCAGCGTGGTCATTGTTGGATCAAATGGGAATCGAACGGTCGAACTTGAGAAATTTTTCAAGCTTCCAAGCCAGGGAGACCTGCTCCGGGAAAACGTTCTGGCCGACAATGAACTCATCACCGAAATTCAGGTGCCGGCATCGCCGATGGCCAGCCGTTCAACCTACTTGAAATTCAAGGAACGGGAATCGCTGGATTTTGCGCTGTCTGCCGTGGCCGCAGCCGTTGAACTGGACGCGGCTGGGAAGGTCAAACAGGCCCGGCTGGTTCTGGGTGGCGTGGCCCCAACGCCGTGGCGGGTTCCAAAAGCCGAAAGCTATCTGGTTGGGAAAAAACTGGACGAGGCGACGCTCCAGGAAGCCGCCAAACTGGCCCTGGAAGGCGCCCAACCACTTTTGCATAACCAGTACAAGGTACCGTTGACCCAGACGCTGGTTCGACGAGCCCTGAACCAGCTTGGCGACGGTAAATCAGCCTAAGGAGGGGTTATGAGCAAAGACGATTCATTTGACAATTCAACTGTTGACCCACTTGGGAGCGCGGCGGCTCCCGTATTCAATAGCCCGTTTTGTGGTGAACTGCGGTCAAAAAACTACTTTCTGCTCGATGTCCTGCCAACCAGTGCCGAGCAGTATTTGGATCCAAGCGGTCATTGCTGGTGTTTTATGACCCATCAAGTGGTCGGCCCAGACGGAGGGAAGGTGCATCCAAACCGATGTACTTCAGACCGACGATGTTACAAATCGGCGCTGGCTTGATGAACCGCCCATCAATGGAGTTTGTGTTATGCGAAAGAAATGGATAGCTGTGAGTGTAATGCTGCTGGTGATGGTCCTTCCAGGGTTTGGAAGCGAACCAAAGGCCGGGGCAATTTCAGGTGATTATGTCGAAGCCCGGACGGCAAGCGTCTTCGCCGGTGCCTGTCACTACAATGGGGAGGTGGTCACGATTGGCCGGGATGCCATTTTGGCCTGGAATATTACTTCAGGCGAGTGGAACGGGGTTTCGCTTGCGGGAGTGAAGGCCATGGCGGTGGTGGAAAGTGATCTCAATCTGGAAAAACCGACAGGCCGTCACCAATCAGAACTGGTAGTGGATAGCGCGGCAACCGAAGCCCAGGCTCAGGCCGTCGCCCAGGCCCTGGCCACCAAATATGCCGCATCATTGGGGAAAGTGGTTGCCATTCGCCGGCTCCCAGTTTCTTTTGAACATCAACCAACGGGGTATCAAATCAAAGCGGCTGGGTTTGCTTCATTAACAGTGCAACCGATGCCAAACAATGCCTGTTGCACAATGCCGGGGTTGGTGTGGTATGCACCGTTGGTCCCACTCCAGAATCGGAAAGTGGGTTATACCGTCAATGCCAGCTATGAAGGCAGTCAGGTCGGTATGCCCTGGTCACGCGCCTCTGAAAACAGTGCTTTTTACGGGACATTCTGACTATCGTGGGATAGAAGAAGGTACGGAAATCAGTTTCGGAGAGACGTTGAGTCAAATATTTCAACCATCCTTCCGTTCGCAAAAAACGAAAGGATGGTTTCCTATTTTTGGGTGCTGGCTCCTTGCTGAGAGACTTCGGCGTCATCCTGGAGTCCACACTCAGTCACCGCCGCGCATTTTCCATCGTGAGTCATTTGGAAGCTCTCCAGCCAGTCGTCAAAACCCGAGGTGGGCTCTAACCCAGGACTGGAACTCAAGGCTGGGTCTTCTGAACCCATGACTGATTCATCCTTCACCAAATCGGTGACTGCTTGAAAGCGGAATGATTCCCGCGCCAGCCAGTGGGCTGTTTCTCTTATTGTTTTTCGTGACACTAAAAGCATTGAAACTCCTGAAAAAATAGAAGGTGTTCAAAAAAACCGGTATCAACCCAGAGTAAGTTCCCGTGGTATAACCCGAGGCGACTGGAGATTGACGTGATTTTGAAGTCAGAGTCTTACGTAAAAATTGAGTTCAGGTTCAGATGAGAAATCAAAGGTATTTGAGAAAATGATCCGCCACCTGGATACAAGCTATGCTGTGGTAATTGTATGCCCACCACAGTGAGTCGCAGATCAAATACAGGGTCAATGCTTTCTCATTTCTTCCTCATTAGGAGTCGAGTTTTGAAGCCCGGCGACAGGCTGGACAATGCCCATTGAACTGAGAATTTCAGTAACTTCTTCACACTCAGGGCCATTTGCGTGTAGGAAAACAAAGATGAGTGAGCCGGTTTGGGTTGGTTGAATCCAAAACTCAACCGTGGCTGTTCCCCCATAATCTTGAAACCAGAGGTCAAATTGGATCACGGATTGCTGCCAGGTGTTGACAGTTTTGGTTTGAAAGGTGGCATTATTGGAAAAGGATTTGGCAACGGATAAAGCTTTTGTCGAGCATAGGGTTTGGAGTTCAGTGGGGTTTAATTTGGAATTGAAGACCTTGAGCTGGACATCCCCATAACTCCCCCCATTCCAACCCCAACCCTCGCCGCCAAGTTGACCAATACAATCAGCAATTGGAAGAACCGAATTGACAACTTTTGAGTACTCACTATCCCATTCGCCAATCGCATTTTGTGTGGCATAGATCTCAGCTCGGGAGAGGTGAAAATTGTTCTGAAATTTATTGTGCCAATCAGCCCACAATGAAGGAATTAAAAATCTCTCACCCGTAGGTAGAATTTGGACCTGACGGCCTGACACAGTCAGTCTGGCATTATTATTCCAGTGTGGTGAAAAATGGTTGAGCCAGAATGTATTCAGGGATATTCCAAGCACACAAGAAACAACCAAAATTAAACTACCAAGTAGCCAGTTCTTTATTTTTTTCATCAGAATTCTCCACGGAAAAATTGCAATTTGAACTTGTTAGACCCTGACAATTGAAGGAAGTTCCATTGCAAAAGGAAAACAAGTTGAAAATTGAGGTTTATGGGAGAATAAAAGTCAGCCGTCTTGTTTGATCCAGCCACTGATCCTGGCGATCCATAACTGCCAAAACCGGGATTTTCCTGGAAATAAACCGGTTATTCCATAATTCAACACGGTCATCTGAATTTATACTCTGCTTATCTTGATTTTGATACTCTGCAAAATCGCCCTGTTTTTCCTTTCAGCCGAAATCATCCTTCTCTGTATCGCCTGGTGATCAAATGAGTACCTTCTTTTTTCATAAAGCCTTCTTCCGCCTGCTATCTGGGATTGTGAGCCTGATGGCGATGCTTTGTTTTTCGATTGAAGCTTCAGCACAAAGTGTCGTGATCAACTCGGTGAATCCCAGTCAAGTGAATGTTGGTCAGGTCCCGGCCAAAGTCGTCATCAAAGGGACCGGGTTTACACCTCAATCAACCGTCTTTTTCAACGACGTTCAGGTCACGGCGAAAGTGAAGAAATCCGGTAAAAAAATTGTTGTGACCCAGCTTCCAGCCGAACTGTTTCAGGTTGTGGGTGCGATTCAGGTGAGGGTGATTCCACCAAGCGGGGCTCCGTCAAATACTTTTATGCTGGCGGTTGGGAGTTTGAACAGAATTCAGGTTGCCCAACCCGGAGGATTTTCCCTGGCGGTTGGTGAACAATTTGCAATTCAAGCTCAGGTCCTTGACCAGCTTGGAAATCCCGTTCCGGGTGCTCAAATCACATACGCAAGTTTGAATCCAGAGAAAGCCACTGTTGATGCCACGGGTGTGGTACGTGGTCTGGCCAATGGCGTTGGTACTATTCGACTTACATCGGGTGATGCGTTTCTGAATTTGATTTTCACGGTGACCGAAGTGGCCTCAATTCCGTCAGGGATTGTGGGTGATGGGGATCTCAAGGTAGATGCCAATAATCAGGTATATGCCACTGATTTGCGCAACCACGTGGTCAAAAGTGCTGCCGTTGGCGAACCACTCCGAAATTATGCCGGTTCATTTGGAAATCCGGGGAATGTTGATGGGCCACTGAGCTCTTCCAAATTTAATGGTCCGCTGGGGCTTGGGTTAGGCAAGGATCGTCAAATCTTTCTGGTTGATACCGCCAATCGAAAAATTCGGAGATTCAGTCCTGCGACGGGTCAGGTTGAAACATTGCTCGACCAGGAAAGTGCCCGAACGCTTGGTGGCGTTGAGACCTGGGGACCACGAGGTGTGGTGCAAACTCCAGACGGATTGCTCTACATCACCGATGCCGACAACCATGTCGTTTGGAAAGCTCAAATTGATGGCACCAAAAGTCTCTCGGTGATTGCCGGCGGGGTCGGTGTGGCCGGGTTGGTGGATGGTCCCGGAAATTCCGCCCGGTTTAATGGCCCTCAGGATCTGGTAACCGGCACGACTCCAACGGTGCTGGTGGTTTCCGACCGGGGCAATAAGGTGGTGCGGCTGGTCACGTTGCCGGCTGGGGAAGTGCTGACAGTGGGGGCCATTCCCGCAGCCCGGCAATCCAACACTACTCTCGATCCACAACAGAACCCAACTGGGGTGTCATTTTCAGATCCAAGCGGCCTGGATGTTGACCTGCAGGGAAACATCTATGTGGCTGATGGAAACACGGTAAAAATTGTAGGTTCACAAGGTCAAAATTTTGCCGTGGCTGAGCTGGCACAAACCGGGACGTTTCAAAATGCCGTGGCGATTGCGATTTCTGGCACGACCGCCTATGTGCTCGATGCGGGTCGCCAACAGGTGATTCGAGTTGGATTTCAAGGAACCCCAACCATTACATCAATTACCCCTTCTCAAGTGAAGCTTGGCGAAAATACGGAAGTAAAAATCCAGGGGACGAATTTTTTACCGGAAACCCAGGTGGTGATCGATGGCATTCCCGCGCGCGAAGTCGAGGTTGAAAGTGCGACCGAGATCGAATTTCGGCTTCCACCGATCAGCCAGGCCGGCACCTATCCGGTGGTCGTCAGCCATCGTGGTGGACGGGTTGAAAGCACGATTACCATTGGTGAAGCGCCATCCTTTGGAATTTCTGCTTCACCTGAGGAAGTCGAACTGGTAGCTGGAATGACCGCCCAGGTCACAATCAACCTCCAGCGTCGAAATTTCACCGGCCCGATTACGCTTCAGCTTGACCGGCAGTTACTCGTTGGGGTTGCGGCTACATTTTCACCAAATATTGTGACCGGAAACAGCGCCACCATGACCCTTTCGGCGCTTCCAGGGATTATTCCGGGTGAATTCAAGTTCCGGGTTCTGGGCACAGCGCCAGGACTGGTGGCGTCAACTGAGATTGAAGTGAAAATTCGACCGGCCCAGCCTGGGCAGGTTCAACTTTCTGCTTCGCCTGTTACCCAAACCCTTCGTGCCGGTGAACGAACCCAATTTACCATTTTCTTGAATCGAGATAATTTCGCCGGTGAAGTTGAACTTGAAGTCGAAAACGAGCCCGATGGAATTGATGCGCGGATCCAACCAGAAAAAGTAACCGGCACCACCGCAACGCTCGAAGTTGAAACCAGCAATGACCTGTCCCCAGGTGCCTACACGCTCCTGATCAAAGGTGAAGCCGATGGGGCAGCCATCTTCCCAACTCGTGTCCAGGTCATCATTGAAAATTCAATCACTGCGGGAACGGTTCTTTTGTCGGCTTCGCCGGTTTCTCAGGCTGTCCAGCCAGGTGGGGTGGTGAGCTATGACATTTTTATCAACCGAACGAACTATAGCGGCGAAGTGCGGTTGTCGGTGAGCGGGTTGCCTTCTGGCATCGAAGCTGAGTTTGGTGATGACAGTCCCGACGGGAACCAGACTCCATTGCGACTCACCACCTTGAGAAGTGTGTCGCCAGGTGCCTATGTCTTGACGGTTGAAGGAGATGCCGGCGATGCCTTTGTTCAGCCGACCCAGATCGAATTGATCGTTGAAAGCGAGGGCAGCGGCGATAGTTCAGTTAGTCTTTCAGCGTCACCGACCACACAGACAATTCAACGTAGCGGAGAAGGTCAGTATATAATCTTTCTGAATCGGAATGGATATTTTGGTGAAGTGAATCTTTCGGTTACAGGTGCACCGACTGGAGTCGAGGCTGAACTAGATCCCGATAGCGTGTTTGGGGACCAAACCACACTCTTTGTGAGCGCCGAATCTGAGGCGGCCCCTGGAACCTACGTCTTAACCATTGCTGGAGCTTCAAATCGAGTCCAGATTGACCCAATTCAAGTTATGTTGATTGTGGAAGGCAGCGGCGGTGGTTCAAACGGTTCAGTTCGGATTTCAGCTTCACCCGTGCTGCAATCAATTCAACCCGGAGATGACACCACGTACACCCTCTTTTTGACCCGCACCAATTTTGATGGCGAAGTGGATGTGACTGTAACCGGAGCCCCATTTGGAGTTGAGGCCGAAGCCGACCCGGATAGTGTCGAGGGCGATGTCACTCAACTGATTGTGACCAGTGACAATAGTGTGGCGCCGGGAACTTATACTTTGCACATTGAAGGTGCTGCCAGTGGTGCCACGGTGATCGGAACACAGGTTCAACTGGTGATCGGAAACGGGGGCGGTGGAACTGGTGGAACTGTTACTCTTTCAGCTTCCCCAACCAGTCAAACCATTCGACCAGGGGAAGATACCAGTTACACGATCTTTTTGAGCCGGGTGAGCTACACTGGGGAAGTTAATCTCACTGTGACTGGTGCGCCATTTGGGGTCGAAGTTGAGGCAAACCCTGACAGTGTAATTGGAAATTCAACCACTCTGGTGGTGACCAGCGAAGCAAGTGCGGCACCCGGAACCTATTCACTTCGCATTACTGGAACGGCCAATGGTGCCACTGTCATTGCCACGCAGGTTCAGTTGATCATTGACAACGGTGGCGGTGGTTCGGGCGGAACGGTGACACTTTCGGCTTCACCAAGCAGCCAAACGATTGCGCCTGGAGATGATACCAGTTACACGATCTTTTTGAATCGCAATAACTTTTCAGGTGAGGTCAACCTGACGGTCACTGGTGCGCCATTTGGGGTTGAAGCTGAAGCCGACCCCGATAGTGTGTTTGGGAATTCAACCACGTTGAATGTGTTTACCGAAACCAGCGCTGCACCAGGTACCTACACTCTCCGAATTGAAGGAAACGCCAGTGGCGCCACCGTGACTGGGACACAGGTTCAACTGGTTATTGGGAATGGTGGTGGTGGGACGGGTGGAACGGTGACGCTTTCGGCTTCACCGGGCAGCCAAACGATTGCACCTGGAGATGATACCAGTTACACGATCTTATTGAATCGCAATAACTTTTCAGGTGAGGTCAACCTGACGGTGACTGGCGCGCCTTTTGGAGTCGAAGCCGAAGCCGACCCGGATAGTGTTCTTGGAAATTCAACAAGGTTGGTGGTAACGAGTGAATCCAGTGCAGCATCAGGTACCTACATTCTCCGAATCGAAGGCACGGCCAGCGGCGCCACCGTCGTTGCCACGCAGGTTCAATTGATCATTGGGAACGGTGGCGGGACAGGCGGAACCGTTACGCTTTCAGCATCACCGACCAGCCAAACGATTCCTCAAGGCGAAGATGCCGGCTACACGATTTTCATTTCACGAAGTAACTTTCCAGGCACGGTCACATTGGGCGTTTCGGGTGTTCCAGATGGTGTCACCACTGAATTTTCACCAGCGAGTACAACTGGGAATAGCTCGGTTTTGACGGTTGTGGTCAGCGCGGATGCGGTTCCTGGAGCCTATATGTTGACCATCCAGGGAACCGCGACCGGAGTTGCCATCAATCCAATCCAGGTTGAACTGGTGATTCCTGGCGGGTCAAATGTGAGGCAGGTCATTCTCTCAGCCTCACCAGCTTCTCAAACAGTAAATGTTGGTGGATCAACGACCTACACTGTCTTCTTGACTCGAACGAATGCCACTGGGGAAGTAAACCTTTTTGTGGATAACGTCCCAGATGGGGTCGAGGCTGAATTTACAAATGACTCACCGACCGGAAATACCACCCAACTACAAATCTCGGTTGAGAATACTGCGCAACCAGGCACGTATGTTTTGATCATTGGCGGGGAGGCAACCGGTGCTGAAGTGATCTCCACACAGGTGACCTTGATTATTCAGCGGTGAACTTTCAGGATTTCCAGAGCAAAAAAGGCTGCCCGAGGGCAGTCGCCAAGAAAAGAGAGAATCGGGAGTTTTGAGATTAAAAACCGGATCAGAAACAAATTAAGTCTCTTTCGTAAGTTTCCTGAGATATTGAATTTGGTAAGTATTTGATTCTTTTCGTGTTTTTCGTGTTTTTCGTGGTTAAAATGTCTTGGAGTTCTCGGTAAAGTACTTATACCATTTTGGGCTGAGAGAAATACAAGTCTATCAATTTGCTAATGCGATAGGACCATTCCAAAATGATATGAGGACTTGCGAACAGTGCCGTTGATGACGGGGTGGACAATACTGAGACATTAAATTATTGTCAAGTTGTTTTCCTGGACAAATTCCGGACAGAAGTTTGACAAATATCAGAATGGCCGGTAAGATCGAAAATGCACCTTCTTATTTTCGTTCTGAATTGAGCCATACATTTATGAAGCAGCCATTAAATTATCCGATTCGTGCGGTCTCAAAACTCACCGGTTTGAGTATTGACACCTTACGAGCGTGGGAGAAGCGGTATCAGGCGGTAGTTCCGCTCCGCGATGAGCGAGGTCGGATGTACACCGAGTCTGATTTGGAGCGGCTTCATCTGTTGCGGGCAGCCATTGACAAAGGGCATGCCATTGGGCGGGTTGCCGCACTGGCCGATCAGCAGTTACGTGAATTACTTGAGCTAACCCCAATCGCCCGAGCCAGCGAACTGATATCGGTTCCGATGCGAAAATCACAGCCTCACCTCGATCTGGATCCCTTTATGGAGGCGGTCGAGCGGTATGATTATCTCTGGATTGACAAAGAACTTGGACGACTGGCAATTCTGCTTCCAGCACGTGAGTTGATGTATCAGGTGGTGCTGCCATTGATGCGCCAGGTTGGAATTGAATGGCATCAAGGCAAATTGAGCATTGCCCAGGAACACATAGTGTCGTCGCTTTTATGCAGGCTGCTGGGATCTCTGATGCGGCTGCATCTCAATTCAAATCCCCCAGCCAGGCTGCTGTTTGCCACACCAAGCGGTGAGCAGCACGAATTTGGCATCCTCTCGTCCGCGATGCTGGCCACCGGGGGTGGACTTGGCATTTTATATCTGGGGTGCGATTTGCCAGCGGAAGAGATCGTTGAAGTGGCGCGAAGGGGTGAGATCGAAGCGGTTGTGCTCGGGGTTGTCGGTACCGGCGGGATCAACCCGGCAATGAACAGTATCTTGTTTCTGACGAAGCAGTTACCACCACGAACGGAGCTTTGGGTTGGTGGTACCACCAGTGAAGAACTCATTCATGCCATCAAACAAACCCGTGCTCAGTGGATTCCGGATTTTGAGACCTATGAAACCCATTTGAAGCGCCTCGGTGCCAGATTTTAACGGTGTTAGTGTGAGGCAATCCTCTTTTCTTCTCTCCAATTTCTTAAGCCTGAACAGACGCCTGTTCAGGCTTTGTTTTTTCAGCCGGAGAGTTCACGCAACAATGCCAGTAAGGAGGTAAATAACAAGCGAGTTTAGGGCACGTGAGAGCCTATCGGAAGGGTTTAAAAAAACCGGAAAAGTGCCCGGAAGAAAAAATGAATGAGTGTTCATTCTCTTGATTTCCTGTGATATGCTTGGCATCCAAAATTTGAGCTAAAGCTCAGTTTCTCAAATCCCTTCCACCTTACCAGGTATGAATGATGAATGATGAATGATGAACTGACTTTGAGTCTGGTGGTTTAAGAACGAGCCCGTTCATCATTCAGATAGTTCCGTTCAAAACGGTAAAATTCTCACGAAAGAGGCGCTCGTCCCATGGGTCTGATCAACGGTAATTTCCCAATCTCGCGTCCTGAAATCTCCTTCTTTCTCCCGACACAAATCATTTTCGGCACTGGTAAAGTTCGCCATCTGGCCATTGATCTGCACATGGCTTCTGATCTGGCTGAGCACACCAATGTAATGCTCATCACTGATAAAGGCATTGTGGCTGCCGGGTTGGTTGATTCGCTCAAGCATATCTTTGAACATACGGATCACGAGTTCAAGGCGGTATTTGACGATGTTCCGCCTGATTCTGATGTTGAAGTCATCAAGCGAGCCGCCCAAATGGCCACTGACAACAACATCAATCTCATCATGGCGCTGGGCGGCGGAAGCGTGATGGATACGGCCAAAGCCACCAGCGTTGTGGCCACCTACGGCGGCGAACCGGCTGATTACGAAGGTGGGTTTATGGTGCCGGGGCCGATTATTCCAATCATTGCCATTCCAACCACGGTCGGAACCGGCAGCGAAGTCACACTGGTGGCCATGGTCAAAGACCACGTCAGCCACCGCAAAATCCTGATGAGCAGCCCCTTTTTGTTTCCACGAATGGCCGTGCTGGACCCGGAAATGGTGGCGACGTTGCCGGCGAAAATTGTGGCCTGGACCGGGATGGACGCATTGACCCATTCGATTGAAGCCTACACCTGCTCTGAACACGAACCCTTTTCGGAAGCTCTGGCCATGCGATCTATCGAAATGATTGCTGACAACCTCCCGGCAGCCGTGGCGGAGGCCGGCCCAACCGAAGCCCGTGCCAAAATGCAATTGTCAGCCACCATGGCTGGAATGGCCTTTACCAATTCACCGGTTGGGGCCGTTCACGCGATTGCCCACTCAATCGGAGCGTTGTATGGGGTTCATCATGGGCTGGCGAATGCGATTGCGTTGCCCTATGTGATGGAATTCAACCTTGAGAAAGCCACCGAAGGATATGCTCACGTTGGTCGAGCCCTCGGCGTGGGGATTGAAGGCAGTTTTCAGGACCAGGCCGAAGCCGCAATTGAAGCGGTGCGGAACCTCAAGACACAGCTTGGGATTCCACGGCTGTTTCGCGAAGTCGGCGTGCCCGTAACCGACGAAGCGCTGGACCAGATTACCAATTTGACGCTTGAGGAACTGTGCCTCGCTTTCAACCCACGCAAAGCCAGTCCCGAAGAAATCCGGGACTTGATCAAACAGACGATCTGAGCGAAATAGCAAATAAAAGCGAGTCGCGAGTCGCGAGTAGTTTTCAATGCATGAGAAAACAGGTGCTCAATTGCAAAATGAACTACCTCAACGATTCAGCTATCAGTTTAAGCGCTTTTGGCCACCTGATTCGGATATCAAAGGATAGTTGAGTTCCTGGTCTTACTGCTTTATTACTCGCTACTCGCTTTAGTTTGCCACTTCACTCAATTGCTCCCTTGCCACGGACACAAAGGACAAATCCCATGTCATCACCACTCAAAGCCGAATCAATTCCAACGAAATCGTTATTGATTGATGGTCAGCTTGTTGCGGCTGGATCGGGAAAAACATTTCAAAGTCTGTCACCCGCCGATCAGACGCCGCTGGCCAACATTCCCCACGCGAGCCTTGAGGATGCCGAAACGGCAGTTCAAGCCGCGCGATCATCATTTAACCTGGGCTCGTGGCGCAATTCCGATGGCGCCATGCGGGCAAAAATTCTGAATAAAATCGCTGATCTGATTGAAGCCAACCTGGAAGAATTTGCCCAACTCGAAGCGGCTGACCAGGGAAAGCCCGTCGGATTTGCCCGATTGCTTGAAATTCCAGCCGTGGTTGATTGTTTCCGGTATTTTGCCGGCTGGACTGATCGCATTACCGGACAGACCATTCCCGTGCCGATGTCGGGCCTGGACTTTACGCTCCGTGAACCGATTGGCGTGTGTGTCGGTTTTGCCCCCAATAACTATCCGCTGGCTTTGGCAGCGTTTAAAGTTGCTCCCGCGCTGGCTGCCGGAAACAGTTTTATTTTAAAGCCTTCGCCTTCGACGCCGTTGACGGCTTTACGGTTAGGGGAAATTTGCCTTGAAGCGGGTCTCCCGGATGGCGTGCTCAACGTTTTAACTGAACCCACCAACGACGTGGCGGCTTATTTACTGGAGCACCCCGAAGTTGACCTGGTGTCATTAACCGGGGGGACTGAAACCGGCAAGGCCGTGATGCGTGGGGCGGCTTCGACGCTCAAACACGTGTCGCTCGAACTTGGCGGCAAATCGCCAATGATTGTGTTCCCAGATGTAGACCTGGATCAGGCGGTTACGGGCGCCATGCTCGGGGTTTTCTACAATTCGGGTCAAACCTGCACTGCCTCAACCCGGATTTTTGTTCATGAATCCATCCACGACGAATTTGTCGAGCGGTTTGCGGCGCGGGCCACCACGATAAAAGTTGGACATCCCCTCGATGATGCCACCCAAAATGGACCAGTGGTAACCCGTCAGCAACTTGAAAAGGTCAAACATTACATCGGGCTTGGTGATCAGGAAGGCGCCACCCGTGTGTGCGGCGGTGAATTCCCATCAGATTCCAGCCTGTCATCCGAAGGGAATTACATTGCCCCCACGATTTTCAGCCATGTGTCCAATTCAATGAAAATTGCCCGGGATGAAATCTTCGGACCCGTGGCCGCAGTCCTGAAATTTTCAGATGAATATGATGTGCTTGATGAGGCCAATGATTCACCGTATGGTTTAGCCGCTTCCATCTGGACCAGCGACATCAAACGGGCACTCAACTTCGCCAAAAATTTGCAAGCTGGCCAGGTCTGGATCAACAACCACAATGCCTTCTTCCCGCATACACCATTTGGCGGATACAAAAAGAGCGGCATTGGCCGTGAAGGTGGCTATGACGTGTTGCTCCATTACACCCAGGTCAAAAACGTCTATGTTGAATTGGGCGACATCATCATGAGCCCGTTTTAATGGAAACTGCCACCAGTTTGAAATGAATCAAATGAATTATGAGAAGCAGATCCCCTTGAAAAACAAGGACTTCGACTTTTCATAATTCATAATTCATCATTCATCATTCATACAAGGAGTGAAAGTGCATTTATGCTGAAGTTTTACACAAAGGCATGGCTTGACGAAATTGCTCGTCGCCTCGAAGCGGATCCACGATTTGCGCAGGAAGGCAAAAAACTCAACGGCACGTTTGTCTTTCGGGTATTGGACGGGCCAGACGGCAAGGACCGCCGGACTTCCTGGACGTTCAAAGGTGGGAAGGCGATTGATTGGCAATATGAAGCCCAGCCATCACCGTGGGAAGAATGGCGCAAAGCCCCATTTACACCAAACTGGGTCATGCGAGCCACGGCCCCGTTTGCAATGATGGCCAAGGTCAATCGCGGTGAAATTACCCCGGTTCGGGCCATGAGTTCTCCTGAGTATCACGTCGAAGGCAACAAGGCCATGATCATGCAAATGATGAAGGCCATGAACGTCTGGAATGAAATCACCGCCGCCATCGAAGTCGAATATGACTTCACGGATGACAACTAAACTGAATGAAGAAAATACAAGTGGTTAGTGGTTAGTGGTTAGTGGTTAGAAATCAATACTTTCGAAGAAGGACCAGGGACCAACCACCAAGGACCAACCACTAACCACTAACCACTTTCTTCATTCTCAATTCCTTATGCGTATCTGGCTTTCGAAGCACACAGAGGTGCCAATTCGCGAGCAACTGGCTGAACAGGTCATGTTTGGGATCATCAGTCAGGAATTGCAGCCCGGTCAGCGATTGCCGAGCATTCGGGAACTGGCCCGCCGGTTGCGCATTCATTCCAACACGGTCAATGCGGCATATCATGAGTTGGCCCGCCGGGGATGGGTTGAGTTTCGAAAGGGAAGTGGCGTCTATGTCCGAACCCTCGCCGCTGAAGTCCGCGAAACCAGCTCGCAAGCCGAACTTGACCAGCACATCGCCTCATTTTTGCGAATGCTCCACCGACGTGGCTTTTCACAGGCAGCAATTCAATCCCGCCTCCACTACCTGCTCGAACTCCAACCCCCAGATCATTTTCTAATCCTCGAATCCGACCCGCATTTGCAGGAAATCTTAAAACGCGAACTCGCTGAAATCACTCAGTTTCCAGTTTCGGCCACCTCTCTTGAGACGGTGAAGGCAACACCTCAGGTGCTCATCGGCGCGATTCCGGTGGCGCTCTATAGCCGGGCTGAACTGGTGCGACCATTGCTCCCGCCGCAAACCGAATGTACCTGGCTCCACCTTCGATCCATTCCCAAATCACTCACCGCCTACCAAAAACCCAGTGACGATGCCCTCTTGTCGGTCGTGTCACACTGGCCGGAATTTCTGAAATGGGCGCGGATGCTCTTGATTGCCGCTGGAATTGCGCCGGATGCGGTGCATTGTGTGACTCCGACTGATCCTGATTGGGTGCGTAGTCTCCGGCATAGTTATCTGGTGATTACCGACGTCGTTACCGCACCGTTACTGCCGGCGGGAACCCCGATTGCCATTTATCGGATAGTTGGGGACGAATCTTTTGCCGAACTCCAACAAATGGTTGCCAGCCTCATCTCAGGCGAGTGATTCCAATTCTTCCATTCGTTCTTATCCTCAGCCACAAATCTCAGTCCCGTCCCAGAAATGTCACAGTCAGGAAAAGTGTGATAGCGACAGGTATTTCTGATCCATCGCTGGAGTAGTTTCTCGCCACACGATCCCAATCAACCCTCTCATTTGCTGTGTCTAGTAGTATCGACGCGATATCGTCGCGGTGCGGAAAGCTGGTTTGTTTCTCTCAAGTGAATTCAGAGGCAGGTGGATTGGGATCGTGTCAAAGCGATGCCCTATCCAGGTATTTTTTGGGTGAGAATAATGAATTCTTTTATTTGTGAGGGATTATGAAAACAAAAGTTGTGGTGTATGTTGCCGGATTTGTACTGACAGTGAGTTTTTTCTCAAGTCAGATCTTTGGTCAGTCCAGGGAAACAATCGCTCAAACATCGCCTGTTCAACCCGTTGATGTCTATCTGAGTACTGCGCAAACGTTAGTGATTGATTCAGATACGCTCCTGTTTACACCACAGACTCTGGTGGCGGAACTTATGAAGAACGCAGAATTTAAAAAGTTTGATCTGGCGATTGTCGAGCAGTTCAAGAAGGCTGATTTAGAGGTAAACGTCAGTCGGAAAGCCTTTACCACCAAATATGTCTTTGAAGTGATTGATCGTCGAACTGGAAAGGTCCTGGCCTCAGAATCGCTGAAATCGCTGGGTGGAACCGTTGAAGGAAAAATCGCCAGCCGGTTAATTCAAATTCTGAAACCCCATCGGGTGGGCAACTCATTGAATTCAAACCGCCCAACATTGAAGCGGCCAGCAAAGGAAGGCGAAATATAGGGCTGCTCAGTTATTCCATCATTTACCCGCATGGAGGTCCCTGATGTCTCAATCTCGACGTGATTTTCTTAAAATGCTGAGTGTTGCTTTGTGTTTTCCTCACGCGAATGTGAATGGAAAAACACCTCCGGTTGACTCGATTGTGAATGATGTTCATTCGCAACTCAATGCCACACGAGTCTTTTCGATTGTGCGGCCAACACATATTGACGATCTTCGGGAATGTATTTGGGCCGCCTCCCGGCTGGAAAAATCAATCAGTATTTGTGGAAAAAGACATTCGATGGGAGGCCAGCAGTTTGGAACAGACTCGGTTTTGGTGGATATAACCGGGTTTGACCGGGTCCTGGGATTTGATCAGGAACAAGGCATTGTTGAGGTTGAATCAGGAATCACCTGGCCTCAATTGATTGATTTTTTGCTCCAGGCACAGCACGGACAGGCTCAGCAGTGGGGAATTATTCAAAAGCAAACCGGGGCTGACGAGTTAACGCTTGGTGGAGCACTGGCGTCAAACGTGCATGGACGCGGACTGGCGATGAAACCCATCATTGATAATGTTGAATCCTTTGAACTTCTGGACGCGACCGGGCAGCTCCTTTCCTGTAGCCGAGCCCAGAACACCGAACTCTTCAAACTGGTGATTGGCGGGTACGGATTATTTGGGATTGTCACCTCGATTCGTCTCAGGCTGTGGCCAAGGAAAAAAGTGAAGCGGGTTGTAAAAATCGGCGAGACACAAACCATTATTTCTGCCTTTGAGGACCGAATTCAAAACGAGTTTTTGTATGGTGATTATCAGTTTGCCACTGATTTCAAGCGGGAGAGTTTTTTGCGCCGAGGTGTATTTTCCTGCTACCAGCTTATGCCTCCCGATACACCTGTGACCCCAAATCCAACCCGCTTTCATCCCCAGGATTGGGCAAAACTGACCTATTACTCACATAAATACAAACGCCGGGCGTTTCAGGTTTACACCAAACGGTATCTGGCGACTTCAGGGCAAATATACTGGTCTGACTCGCAACTGTCAGCCGCGTATGTTGAAAATTACCACGCGGATTTGGACCGTAAACTTGGGGCAAAGGTGAAAGCCACCGAGATGATTACTGAAATCTATGTCCCACGAGTGTCCCTGGCTGAGTACATGGAAGCCGCACGAAGCGAACTGATCCGGCTCAAGGCCAATGTGATTTATGGAACGGTTCGATTGATCGAAAAAGATGAGGAAAGCTTCCTGGCCTGGGCAAAAGAAAATTACGCCTGCATCATTTTCAACCTGCACATTTCACATACCCCGGAGAAGATTGAAGGCGCTGCCACGGTATTCAAGCGGCTGATTGACCTGGCTCTTCCTTATGGAGGAAGCTATTACCTGACATATCATCGGTTTGCTACCAAAGAACAGGTCGCGGCTTGTTATCCACAATTTGAAGAATTTCTCCGGTTGAAATTGAAATACGATCCAAAAGAAGTGTTTCAGAGTGACTGGTATCGCCACCATAAACAGCTCTTTCGATAAACTTCATTCGAAACGAACACCTGAACATCAAGTGAGGTCATATGATTTTTTCACGCTGGTTCCTTCTGATGAGTTGTGGAGTGGTTTTTTCACTGGTGGGTTTGTGTGGCGGAGGGTCGTCACCGCCAATCAAACGCCAACCTGAACGTCCACCAACCGCCCAAAAACAAACGAAGCCACCCAAACCCCTGAAAAATTACTCTGAACCGCCGGCCCTCCAAAATGAAGATCGGGTTGCTCTGACAACATTCAAGTCACTGTGTATTCTTTCGAGATCACAGTACTTTACCCCCACCGCCCTCGAAGCCGCATTATTTAAACACAAAGAGTTTGTTGCCTGGGGGATTTCGGTCACCCGAGACCTGCGGGACGCCGACGTGGTGATTGAAATCAGCCGAAAGAAATTCACCACCCGGTTTGTGTACAGCATTGTTGAGGTTCGCACCCGCCATGTGCTCGGGTCTGGAATAGTCAATTCCATTGGCGGAACGGTTGAAGGCAAAATTGCTGATAACTTCATCAAACTACTTCGAGCTTACCGCATAAAGACATCGAACTGAAGAAAGTGGGCTCAGGGCTGAAGACTCGCAAGCTCGGAGCGGAAGAAAACGGGTTCAATACCCTGAAGCCAACTTCTTCAGCCCGATTTCTTCAGCCCGACTTCTTCAACCCCTGACTCTGAGCCCATTTTCTTCAGCCCGAAGTCTTTCTGGACCTTGCTTCAGTTTCCCTGGACAGGCTAGTATCTTCCCCACCGCTTTTCTTTCCAGGGAACTCACCAGTGCACCACACTGGTTTCAGCAGTCAACATTATCTCAATCAATTGTTTTCAGAAAAACCAGTGAGGAGGAATCTGTCGTGATGGCACGCATTCGACCAGCTTGGAGCAAATTGGGATTTTTGGGTTTGGTATTGGGAATTTGCGTAGTGATGTCGGGTCAGAGCAGCGGAACCCTGGTTGGTTCAGACGTGGTTTGGGCCCAATCCGGCTGCACTACAACCGAAGCGCCATCGGTTCCAGGAACGGTCAGCCTGTCGGTGAATTTTGCCGACCGGGTGATTTACAAAGTTCCAGTGAAAGAAGTGGCCGGCGTTCTGACAACCTTTGCCATGACCTCATCAACACCGGGCGGTCCTCAGCCGAGCAACCTGGATACCCAAACCGGTACGGTACGGTTTCAGCCATTTCAGCTTGGAAAATTTGATTTTGTGATTACTTCGACTAACTGTTCCGGAAAAAGTGCGACCACCACAGTCACGATGGAGGTCAAACCCAATCCCGCCCAACCAGTGATTTTGAATCCGGTTTATTCAACTCGAATCGGATTGGTCATGGAAGAAATGATTCAGGAAGGCGATGATGACCCCATTTTTTCCAAAATCCGAGAAGGCTCAACCTTAGTGGTGGTTCCTCCGGGCGGCACGTTTCAGACCGGCGAGTCGTTCAGGTTAGAACTCCGGCGACCAAAAGGAAACGCACCCCGAACAACGAAATGGCAGGTCCGCCTCCGTGATAATGTAAAGAGCACTCCTGGTGGATTCACCATTGATAAGGCCATCCGGCAAAATGATACCTTTTCAATCGTGGTGGTCAGCGATGGGATTCCGTCAGTCCCGGTGCCCCGTAGCGGAATTATTTTTAAGAATCCGTAGTCGGCCAGCCTGTTTTCACCGGCTACTGTTTCTGACAAAGCCCGGCAGGTTTGGCTCAAACCTGCCGGGCTTTGCAATTTGTGGCATCTTTGGCGAAAACAATACCGTACGAGTGACATCCAAATTTCAATCAACCCATTTCAGTCGCACCAACCCCGAAGCTTGAGTTCTGGGAAATGAACGGGCCATGCCATTGAACAAAAAATGGCTGGCCGATTCATTCTTCATTCTTCAACCTTCCTTCATTGTGAACCAACCGTCGCCACACCGTCACACCAATCCGAAATGAGGAGTCCAGTTTGTCTATGAACCTGGTCATTGAACATCTTTCGAAAACCTACCCCAACGGCGTCAAGGCCCTCCACGACCTGTCGCTGACCATCAACCGTGGCATGTTTGGGCTGCTTGGTCCAAATGGCGCCGGGAAATCGAGTTTAATGAGAACGATTGCCACCCTGCAGGAAGCCGATGAAGGGCAGATCCGGTTGGGTGAGATTGATGTGCTCAACGACAAGGACGCGGTGCGACGGATACTTGGGTATCTGCCTCAGGAGTTTGGGGTTTATCCACGCATGAGCGCCGAGGCCATGCTGGATCACATTGCGATTTTAAAAGGAATTACCAGTGCGAAAGAACGCAAAGAGGTGGTGGCGGCGCTGTTGCACCAGACCAATTTGTTTGATGTGCGCAAAAAACACCTCGGCGGCTACTCCGGCGGGATGAAGCAACGTTTTGGAATTGCCCAGGCCCTGCTGGGAAACCCGAAGTTGATCATTGTTGACGAGCCAACGGCTGGCCTTGACCCGGCGGAGCGCAACCGGTTTCTGGACCTGCTGAGCGAAATCGGGGAAAACGTGATTGTGATCCTCTCGACCCACATCGTCGAAGACGTCAAAGAACTCTGCACCCAAATGGCGATTATCAACAAAGGCCGGGTCCTGCTTTCCGGCAATCCAGTTGAGGCGATTGAATCAGTCCACGGAAAAATCTGGAAAAAATTTATCCACAAAACCGAACTTGAGACCTATCAGCGTGAATTTGACATCATTTCCACCCGCCTGGTCGCCGGGAAAACTGAAATCCACACCTATGCCGACATTCGGCCTGATGCCTCGTTCCACCCGGCTGAAACTGATTTGGAAGACGTGTATTTCCACACGCTTAAAAACGGCACCACGGTTTGAAAAACCAGGGTTCAGGGTTACTAATCCCCCCGGATTTTGTGGGTTGGCAAACCCTATATCGAAAACAAAGGACTTAGCTAACCTACATTTTTGTGGGTGACAGATAAAACAGCTCAAAACAGGCTATTTTTCGGACTTTTTGCTTCATTTTGAGCATATCATCCCACAAAATCCGGGGGGATTAGCAGGATTAAAGGACATTAAAGGACGAAAGGGACATAAAATCGAAAACCCTGAACCCTGAACCCCGAACCCCGAACCCTGAATAATTTCTCAAGAGCAGGTGGATATGTTTGCTGAAATCTTTCGCTTTGAAATGAATTACCGGTTTAAGCGCATTTCGACTTATGTGTATTTCGGACTGTGGTTTCTGATGGGGTTTCTCTATACCAGCACTGAAGGACTCAGTATTGGCGTTGGCGGAAAGGTCCTCAAAAATGGTCCCTATGGAATCAGCCTGATGACAGCGGTGCTCGGCGCCTTTGGAGTCATGATTACGTCGGCCATTTTCGGGACGGCCATTCACCGGGATTTTGAACAAAATACCTATTCGACCCTCTTTACCACGCCGCTCACCAGGCGCAGCTATTTGGGAGGCCGCTTTCTCGCCTCGTATCTGGTGATGCTGCTGGTGTATGCCGGAATTCCGCTTGGAATGCTGATTGGAGGATTGATGCCCTGGGCAGATAAAACCAAGCTCATGCCGGTGCATCTCGCCAATTATTTTCAGCCGTTCCTGGTTTTAGCCGTCCCGTCAATTTTTCTGACCGGAGCACTCTTCTTTCTGGTTGGCGCTCTTTCCCGAAGCCTGCTGGCGGTGTATTTGCAGGGGGTGGTGTTTTTTGCGCTGTATTTGATCACGCTCCCGCTGATTCGGGAAATCGGAAATGATACGCTGCCGGGTCTGGCTGACCCACTTGGAATCGTCGCCATCAACATCATTACCAAATATTGGACCGTCGCTGAACGCAACAGCCAGTTACTGCCGATGACCGGAGTTTTGCTCTATAACCGATTGATTTGGGTGGGAGTTGGCGTAATGGCCCTGGCATTGGTCATGCGGTTTTTCACATTTTCATCGGAAATGCCTTCCTTTTTAGGAAGCCGGAAGAAAAAGGTTCAGGCTGACGAACCCGCCGTTCCAAAACCAGCACATCTTGAGTTACCAGTTGTCCGACAATTGTTTTCAGGCTCAACCCGCTGGCTTCAATTTCTGACGTTGACCCGATTGAATTTCTTGAGCGTGGTCAAAGAAATTCCCTTTATGGCGATTGTGTTCATCGGAATGTTCATTCTGATGCTCAATGGCTCACAGGCAGGGAAGTTCTATGGAACGCAAGTCTTTCCAGTGACTTACATCATCATCGAAGTCATTCAGGGTGGATTCAGTCTCTTTTTTATCATCCTGATCACCATGTATGCCGGGGAACTGGTTTGGAAGGAGCGCGGGGTTAAGTTTGATCAAATTCACGATGCCCTGCCGCTTCCTGGGTTTTTGACCTACCTGAGTCAGTTGTCGGCATTGACCCTGGTGTACTCGGTGCTGCTGCTGGCGTTAACCGTGGTTGGGATGGGAATTCAGGTCTGGCATGGCTACTTTAAGTTTGAGCTGGCCCTGTACCTGAAGGAAGCGTTTTTCATTCAACTCCCATCGTTGATGCAGGTCACCGCTGTGGCCTTGCTGGCTCAAACAGTACTGAAGAACAAGTTTTTAGGTCACGCGGTGGTGATTTTGTTCTTTATGTCGCTTGGCTTTATCAGCGAATTTGGCCTGGAACACAAACTGTATCGCTATAGCAGCAATGCCTCATATGTCTATTCGGATATGAATGGGTTTGGCCATTTTGCCAAACCGATGCTCTGGTTTACGGTCTATTGGACGGCTTGTGCCGGGTTGCTGGCGGTGCTCACGGTGCTGCTCTCGGTCAAAGGGGTGGATACAAGCTGGAAAGCACGGGTTCAAAATGCCCGGCAGAATCTACGGTTTCCGTTAACAGCCATTCTGGCGCTGCTGGCGGTGACATTTGTCGGGAGCGGGGTGTTTATCTTTTATAACACCAATATTCTGAATAAATACCAGACGTCTGACGCGGCCAAGGCGGCGGTGAAGGAATATGAAAAACTCTATAAAAAGTATGAGAAAATTCCCCAACCCCGGATTACCGCCGTCAAACTCAATGTTGATCTGTTTCCGGAAACCCGCGAGTTTCGAGCGAAAGGCAGTTATGTGCTTGAAAACAAAACCAAAACGGATATCACTGCCATCCACGTCACCGATCAGTCCGACACGATCAAGAATTTGAATTTCTCTCGCCAGGTCAAAGAGACGCTCAAGGACGTAGATCACAGCTACCGGATTTATGAACTTCCCACACCGCTCAAACCAGGTGAACAAATCGAACTGGCCTTTGAGGTTGAAGAGAAAAATCCAGGCTTCCGCAACAGTGGGGAAAACAATTCGATTGTTGAGAACGGCACATTTTTCAACAGCTCTTATTTTCCCAAAATCGGCTACCAGCCGGATGCCGAAATGCGAGATGAAGACGAACGGAAAAAACTGGGCCTGCCGCCTCGACCTGGAATGGCACCACCTGACAATCTTGAAGCCCGGATGAACACCTACATTGCGAATGATGCCGACTGGACGACCTTTAACGCCACGGTCAGTACTTCTCCTGATCAAATTGCAATAGCACCGGGGTACCTGCAACGTGAATGGCTCGAAAATGGCCGGCGGTATTTTGAATACCAAATGGAGGCGAAAGTGCTCCACTTTTTTGCCGTGTTGTCAGGCCGATATCAGGTCAAACGAGATCGCTGGAACGATGTCAACATCGAGATTTACTATCACCCGGCGCACGCCTACAACCTGGACCGGATGATCCAGTCGGTCAAGAAGTCGCTGGATTACTACACGATCAATTTCGGCCCGTACCAGCACAAACAGTTTCGGATTATCGAGTTTCCGCGCTATGCCTCGTTTGCTCAATCATTTCCGAACACGATTCCATATTCTGAAAGTATTGGGTTTATTGCCCGGGTGGTCAAAGATGACGATATAGATTACCCGTTTTATGTGACGGCCCACGAACTGGCGCACCAGTGGTGGGCCCATCAGGTCATTGGCGGCAATGTGCAGGGTTCGACGCTCCTGGCCGAAACGCTGTCGCAATATTCGGCCTTGATGGTGATGGAAAAAGAATATGGAAAAGAAAAAATGCGGAAGTTCCTCAAGTATGAACTGGACCGCTATCTGCGTGGACGCACGGCTGAACGCAAAAACGAGCCGGCACTGGCCTACGTCGAGGCGGAAAGTTATGTCTATTACCAGAAAGGCAGCCTGGTGATGTATGCCCTCAAAGATTATATCGGCGAAGACCGGGTCAATGCGGCGCTCAAGAAATTCATTAAGGAATGTGGCTTTCAAAACCCGCCGTTTACCAATTCGCTTGAATTTCTCAAGTACATCCGCGAAGTCACACCGCCGGAAATGCAATATCTGATTACTGATCTCTTTGAAACCATTACTCTGTTTGAGAATCGGGCAATTGAAACCAGCTACAGCAAAACCCCGGATGGCAAATACCTGGTCAAACTCAAGGTTGACGCCAAAAAGCTGCGGGCGGATGGGTCAGGCGACGAAAAGGAAATTGCCATCAATGACTTGATTGATATCGGTGTGTTTTCGGGAGAGAAGAAGAAAGAAAAAGTTCTTCACCTTCAAAAATACCGAATTGACAAGGCACAGATGGAATTTGAAATCACCGTGGACGAAGAACCAGCCCGGGCTGGAATTGATCCGTACAACAAGTTGATTGACCGTAATTCAGACGACAATGTGATTGAGGTCAGTCAGAAGTCTCAAACCGGCAAGCCGGTGGGAATCAAAATCCAATCAGGCGACCAGCCAAGTCAGATCAGGGATTGACCGTAACTGGTTAGGGATTGTAAAAAATCAACTTCCCGTTTTCGTTTGGGAATCAGGCGTTTGGATTGAGCATCCTGAACGGCAACGCTTCGCGGTGCAAGACCAAAACCTGGATGTGGCAGAACCGCCTCAGGAACTTATTTTTTAACGCTCCCTTAGCTTGATGCATATGGGGCGCTGTAAAATCACCTCAAATCACAGTTTTTTTCCTTAATCTCTGCGCATATTTGGCTGAACCTCGCCGTTCAGGCAAACCACAATCTCCGCTATTTTTTCAGACTTTTTCAACTGGTCGCTTCGTCTGAACACCTGTTCGTCCCTTCTCCACATTTCTATCCCACTGCACAGAGTTTCGGCCTATGCGACCACTGGTGTTGACCTTCCTTGTGATTTTGTGTCTTTTCACACTGCATCTGCCTGCGGCACAGCCTTTAACCGTTGCCCAATCATCCGTCACCATTGTTTTGGGTGAGGCGCCGGCGCCATCACCAATTCGGCCTTTGCTTGGCGTCAATGCGGGACCGGCGCCGGTTGGTGAGCCTGGAAACCCTGATTTGACCGCTGCCTATCAGTCAGCCGGTGTCACGATGGTCAGAAGCCACGATTTTTATGGCCCGCTTGATATGACGACGATGTACCCCAATCAGGCCGCCGACCCAGCTCTGGCCTCGTCGTATGACTTCACCACCAGCGACCAGACGTTTCAAGCCATTATCAGCGGAGGCTTTGAGCCGTACCTTCGGCTGGGAAATTCCTATAACAACTCGCGTCCCGTGACGAACAAAGCCAATTTTGCGCGCGCCGGAGTCGAGGTCATCCGTCACTATCGCGATGCAGCCCGCTGGGGGAAAAATTACGTTCGCTTTGTTGAAGTGTGGAACGAACCTGACAACCGGCAATTCTGGACGGGTAGCCGCGAAGAGTTCTTCGATTTGTTTGCCCAACTGGTCACGGCGCTCAAGGCTGAATTTCCCGATCTCAACGTCGGCGGTCCTGGACTGACGCCTGCCGGGTTTCTCTCGCCGCAGGGCCAAAATTACACAACCGGCCTGCTCCAGTACCTGCAGCAGCGAAATGTGCCGCTTGATTTCTTTTCGTGGCATGTCTACACCAACAACCCGCAGGATTTCACAACTGGGGCCACGTTTTACCGCCAGCAACTGGACCGCTTTGGGTTTTCTGCAACCGAACAGCACCTCACCGAATGGAACACCCAGTACCGCGAAGGCACCACCGATGATCCGGCGCTCCGAACCGGCGCCAAAGGTGCGGCACTGATGACCGCCGGCTGGATTGCCCTCCAAAACACCGAGGTCACCCAGTCGCTTTTTTATCGGGGAAATGACCCATCGCTCAATTTGCCGACCTTTTACGGGATGTTTTTTGCGGATGGCCGTCCCAAAAGCATCGGACTGGTATTTCAGCTCTGGTCGCAACTGGTCCAGCATCCAACCCGGATGGCCTCGACCATCAGCAGCAGCACAAGTTTGAAAGTTCTGGCCGGGCGTACCACTACTGCCGGAGAATACGCCGTCCTGATTGTGAATCCGACCGATGCGGCTACATCGTGGCAGCTTGATGCGATGGTGCTTGAAGGTTTGCCAGAGGGAATCCAACTGCAGCAGGTCAGCGATGCCAGCACCCAGGTTCAGACAAGCAATCTGGTGTCGCTCCAGTCAGCTATCGGAGCTTTTGCCACACAACTGGTCACGTTTTCAGTCAACGACGCACCACCGCCGCCGCCAGCCCCGAAAGTAACGATTTTGTCTCCCAACGGAGGCGAACGATACAAAGCCGGAAGCACCACTGACATTCGCTGGACGACCGAAAATCGAAATACCGTTGCCAGCCATGACCTTTCACTCTCCACCGATGGAGGCCAGACATTTCCTGGCTCAATTGTAACGGGACTTTCGGCCCAAAGTCAGAGCTTTACCTGGACGATTCCAGACGTCGTAACGACCGTGGCGCGTATCAAAGTGAATGTTGTCAGTTCACTCACCGTTGTGGTGGAAGACACAAGCAACGCCAGTTTTGAAATCTTCCGCGAGTCAGAGCCTTCCGACACAGTTCCACCCGCCGTGACGAATGTTTTCGTTGGCAGCGGTGCCAAAAAAGTCAAACGGGGTCAAACAGTTACAATCACCTGGCAATCCAGCGACAATCTGGGCATCACCGCCCATACTCTCCGCCTGTCCACCGACGGAGGCACAACCTTCCCAAATCTGCTCGCCACTGGCCTGGCAGGTTCATTTCAATCCTTTTCCTGGACCGTGGCCACCAGCCTTCCAAAGGAACTGGTTGCGAGTTTTGAAAATTGATCTAAACCTTTGTTTTGTATATGTTAGAAGATATGAGAACTCGAGTCTCAACATACCAAAACAAAGGAGTAGATCGATGGACGTATCATCGCATAACCCCCAACCGACGCCA
>JACQXX010000023.1 GCA_016208495.1 Acidobacteriota bacterium
CACTCAATTGAAACTCTCTGGCCTGCTGTTTCCAACTCAACCGCAGGTTCACTTGTGGTCTGTCGGCTGGAGGTGACAAACCAGCCTGACCGACAAAGATCGGGTCTACCTGGCCTGCTCGCCGGGAATTCCTGATGATAGCTTCCAGTTTCGTGGTTAGAACCTCAATACAATCACTATGAATACTCTCCTCTTGAGTATGAGCAAGAGTTGCTAATTTTGTATGGGCGAAGTCAATTATGCGAAATATAGGCCTCCAATTTTTAAAAGGTGACTTACCATTGATAGATATAGTTGGAAAAATAATTGATAATAGATTCAAGAAAGTTGATTTCCCAGAGCCCATTGGTCCAACAATGGCAACAATTGCTTGGTTTGCATCAACAGTTTTTGCAATTAGAGTTTTTTCGTTATCTCCTAGTTTAGCGTTTGTTGTAAAATCAATTTTACTAGCAGAAGATAGATTAATTCTGTTGAGCCCATATTTATTGATCCGCGGATCATTTGGCGCCCCTACATATTTCTCAGGTGTGATTATTGATTCATGGTGAAAAAATTGAGTTACCAGGGTCTCATAAGGGTGAGGACGCGGAGCATTTACTGGGCGCTCAGTTACAATATTGTTAAGGCGAATTATTTTAGACATTTTGTTTTCATCCTCTTGTTTCTGGGTCATTTGCTTTGGAGACATCAGAAATAAAAGCAGGGCTCAAAAGTGTATTTTGGCAGTCTGTTAACCAATTACTTAATTCGATTGCAAAAGGTTTGGTAATTGCACATCTTGAAAGTAAAGATTTCAAACTTGATAATTGTCGATACTCTGCTGAATAGCGAATTGCTAGAAATGGGTAGCGCTGTATTAAGTCAATGATGTAATTGGTTGTAAATATTGAAATACTTCGCATATCAACTGCTTTTCGATTTCGGTGTAGGGCTTCACGTGATCCTGTTTCCTCAAGCTGGCAAAGCTGCATAAGTAAGTGAATATCTTGCCCAATTTTGCACATTACAGATTTAACGGCTTCTTCAGCTTCTAGTCTGTCTTGTTTTCGAAACGCAAATTGGACTAAAAGGGTTAGCCACCCACTTAAAGCCGCACTGAAAAGTCGATTCCAGAATTCAAAAGGGGAAAAAATTGGCAGTTTTTCGATTAAAGCAGTTATTGCAAAAGAAACCAATGGGACATAGAGAATAAATATGGCGCCAATACTGATAAAAATCTTATGAAAACTCCCTAACTGGAGTTGTTTGGGTTGGTGTGTTTTGAAATTTCGAAGGTGTGGCTTAAACATAGTTAGATACAGTAGAGTTGTTGTACTGTTTAGAATCAATGAGTTAGGTAGAAAACCATAAACTCGAATCAAATGGGTGATGACGAGCCAGTGGCGATTGATTTTTGGAGCAAGAATTTTGAGGTTCATGCCTCCTGTTTTACGATTTGATTTATAATATCAAGGCTTGCAGAATCAACAAATTACGGTGGTTTTTCCATCAAAAACAACTCTAGTATTTATGAAAGAATTGGGTGTAGTTGGTAGTGCTCTAATTCTCTTGAGACATCTTTTCTCGATTGCTAATATTTGACTGCAAGTAATTGATTTCATTTCTGTTCTGAAAAGGCATCATCCAGCTTTTGAACTTCAACGGTTTTGGAATACGACATGGCATTACATTTGTATAGATATACAACTACTATTACTCTAAACTTCCAAAGCTGGGAAGCCAGAGTGAACACATTGAGTTATTGAGTTTATGGGCAAACTACAACTACACCGGCAAATGGGAGCGCCAGTGGAAAAAATTCAAGAAGAACCGAAGTTGAAAACCAAAAACCGAAGTTTTTAAGTCTACCTCTGCGATGCTGGAATAACCGACTACTGGGCGTAGCTGGTACCGACCAGTGGAAGAAACTGGCCGGATTTCAACGGGTGGTCAAAAATGGTGTGAAAAAGGTAAAGAAAAGCTGGATTTTTGTCAAGAAAAAAATTTCAAACCGCTGATTCAATCTTTTGAAGTCAACCGCAGGGAAGTGCCTGTGGATGTGGGTTCTCCAGTCCCAGTCAACAAATTCGACTGAAGGGGAATCCGGACCTGGATCTGGCTGCCCTGGCCGGGGCCGTCGGATTCAGCCCAGATGCGGCCTCCGTGGGATTCGGTGTAGCTCCGGGCAATGGATAGTCCCAGACCGGCGCCCCGCGCTCCGAACTCGTACCGTCCGGAGGAATGCGTGGATGGGTCGGCGCTTGTATAAAACTGATCAAATATTTTGGAAAGTTCAGATTTATCTATCCCAATCCCCTGATCTTTGACCGTTACTTGTAGCTGATGGTTCTCAATGGCTACGTTCAGGAAAAGAATGCCGCCGTCATATGAAAATTTAATCGCGTTCTGAACAATTTCCATCAAGATCAACTGGAGTTTGGCCTGGTCGGCTTTGATGTCGAGCACTTCCGGACACTCAATCATCAGCTTTTGATGCCGACGATCAAGGAAAACTGAAACTTCGCCGTGGATTTCGTCAATCACCGCTCTCAAATCAAACTCAGATACATTGAGCGTCGTGGCGCCCTCGTTGATTTTGAGCATTTCCAGAATGTCTTCAAAGTTGCCTGTCAATCGGTCCACCATCCGTTGACAGGTTTCAAGCGACTGACGCTGCGCACCCGTCAGCAATCCCAAATATTCGCTCAAGAGCACTTCGTGAAATCCTTTGAGCACCGTCAACGGCGTTCGCATTTCGTGCGACGTCACTACGATAAAGTTCGTCTTCATCCGGTTGAGGTCCTGGAGGCTGCGCGTGACTTCCTGTTCGTTCTGGTAAAGCTTCTCCAATTCGCGCATTGATTCGTGGATGAGCAGGTTCTTTTCTTCAAGCTCCAGGTTCTTACCTTCGATTTCCAGGTACAGCGCCGCTTTTTCGATCGCCACCGCGACCTGGTGGGCGAGCGATTCAATCAGCTTCTGATCCGCTTCTGAAAAGGGACTCCGCCCAACTGGACGACGAACTACCAGCACACCAAGCAAAGCTTTCGTATGGCTAATGATCGGGACATCCAGTGAACCATTGGCAAAATAGGTTTGGACCGCGGCAGGGAAGTTCTCTAATCCAGCTTCTTTTGGGCTGGTCGTCAGCATTGACTTTCGGGTTTGGGCCACTTTTCCAACTGAACCTTCTCCCAGCCGGAAAACCAGGGTTTCATCCATCCACGTGCCGTCTTTCCACAACCGTTGAAACACAATCCGGTCGGTTTCAAGCGTGCCGATGCCGCCGGGTTCTCCGTCAATCAACTGGGCGCTTTCCTCGGCAATCTGGTCCAAAATTGCCCGCAAGTCCGGCTGCGAGTTAATCGCCCGGATGCTTTCCAGGAGCTGATACAGGAGTTTGAGCCGTTGGTGCTGGCGTTGGCGAAGGGCTTTCAGCCGCGAGCGATAAAACCCAATAAAGGTAGCGCCGACACTGACAAGCACAAATCCGTAAAACCACCACGTTTGCCAGGGCGCTGGCCGAATCACAAAACTGGCCTGAATCGGGCCCGAGATGTTTCCGGCATAATCCTTGCCCCAGACCGAAAACGTGTATTCGCCAGCCGGTAAATTGGTGTAGCTGCGTTTGGCCTCGGTTGACCAGTTGGACCGAACGACGTCAAATCCATCCAACTGGGTCTGGTAGATGGTTTCACCTTCGCGGTAATAACTCAGGAGCGCAAATTCAAAGGCCAGATTGTTTTCAAAATACCGGAATTCTGACTGATTGAGTTGAACTTCAACCGCCATTCCTGTTTCCTGGTTGAAAAGCGAGACCTGTTCCAAAAAGAGTGGTTTCGCGGTTCGGTCAACATACTCCAGTTTTGGATCCAGCATGGCCAGCCCGTCCACGGTTCCGACCCACAGCCGTGAAGCGCGATCCACCAGAAAGTTGACCGGATTGATCAGGCATTCATTGCTCGGTAAGCCGTCTTCGCTGGTGAAGGTATGCAGCAGAAACTGGTCTCCGCTTTGATCGTCACGACTGGCACGGCTCAGTCGGGTCACGCCTTTATTCGTCGAAAGGTAGAGCCGGTGCCCCGCATCTTCCAGAATTTGATACACCACGTTGTTGGGCAGTGCCGGCTGGCTGGTTTCAGACAGTGTCGTAGTGATGGCCAGAGTCGGCGAGTCAAGCGAAAGAGCTGACAACCCGCCACTGGTGCCAATCCACAAGGTATGCTGGCCGGAGGGCAATTTCTGTTCATGTAGGCTCCAAACCCAGTTGGAAGGTAGCCCCTGGCGGGTGTCATAGCGTTTCCAGTCGCCGTCAACATAGCAGCCGAGCCCTCCGGCACGCGTCCCCGCCCAGACCATCGGTTTTCCATCGCGGTTTTTGGTTACCAGCAGGCTCCACACCCAGTTGTGAGGCAGCCCGGTCGCTGAGGTGATCGTTTGCCAGCGGTTTTCTTTCCACTGGACAAGTCCGCCGCCAAAGGTGCCGATCCAAACCACGGTTTTGCCGTCGGTGTCGGTACTTTGGGCCAATGACGTCACCCACCGGCTGGGAAGACCCGTTTGTTCGGTAAAAAATTGCCACCGGCCCTGTTCATAACGAGCCAGCCCGCCGCCATAAATACCTACCCAGACCGTTGGTTGGCCAGTTGCGGAACGGGTTTCAAGAAAATCACTGATACTTTGTTGTGGAAACCCGTCCGAAGCCCCAAAAACGGTCCACTGACCGTTTTCAAACCGTGCGACTCCGCCGGAATCAAATCCAGCCCAGAAAACTGGTTCCCCCGCCGCATTGGTGGTTTCAAACAGGGAACTGATGACGTTGGTCGGCAAGGTGGAAGGGACGCGTAAGACCTGCCATTTTTCAGATTCAATGCGAATCAAGCCGCCATTGTAGGTACCTACCCAGAGGGTCCGATGGCCTTCGGGCGACCTGGTTTCAAGCAGAACACTGATCAAATCGCTCGGGAACCCATTCTGCTGGTTGTAGATTTGCCAGGTGCCGTTTTCAAACCGGCCAAGCCCGCTGCCGTAGGAACCCACCCAAAAGGTTGATTGCCCGGTGGTTGAGGTCGAATGGAGCAACGCCGTTTGAATAAAGCCTTTGGACAACCCGCCGGGATGATCCCAGAGTTTCCAGCTTCCATTTTCAAATTGACCAATGCCGTTTTCAGTTCCGGCCCACAGGAGAGGTTCACCCGTGGCTGTTCGCGTCGAAACCAGGCAATACACCACGTTGTTTGGCAGACCGGAACTGGCGGCGGTATAGGTTTTCCAGACGCCCTGATCCAAACAGGCAATCCCGCCTTCGGTACCGACCCAAAGCTGCTGATTCCCCAGATTGGTGACTTTGAGGAGCGCCCAGACGGTGTTGTTCGGCAAGCCATTCGAGGTGTCAATCACCTGCCACTTGCCATTTTCCATTCGCACCAGTCCGCTATCGGTGCCAATCCAGAGCACGGAGTTTCCCTGGGGAGTCCGGGTTTCAAGCAGGGTGCGAACCGTGTTGCTCGGGAAACCAGACTGGACATCAAAGATTTCCCACTTCCCATTTTTCAGGTGCGACAACCCACCGTTGTCGGAGCCAAACCACATGCTGCCATCAGAACTGGCGAGGATGCTGCGGAAGAACCGGGAAATTGTTCGCTGGGGTACATTGAGGGTGGTCCATTTCTGACCATTAAAATAGGCAGTTCCATCTTGCGTCCCCACCCAAAGATAGCCTTTTTGATCAAAGGCAATTGCCCGAACGGCGCTCTGGGGGAGGCCATTCTGGCTGTTGTAGACCCGAATGGCCGGCACACAACTGGCTGATAAATCGGTTTTGATTGCTGGAGAAGGAAGAGGATTGATCGGCTCAGACAGGGCACGGCAGGGCTGGCCCACCAACGTGAGCAGTCCAAAGAGCAGTAGCAAGATGAGGTAAGGCCGTACCATGTAGGGTTCAGGGTTCAGGGTTCAGGGTTTTTCGGAAGGGATGAGGGATGAAGGATGAGGGATGAAAAACTCACCTTGTCATCTTATCACCTTGTCAGTCGGTCATCTTGTCAAGGTTCAGGGTTCAGGGTTTCGAATACAAGTTGTTTTTGGTTTTCGCCGCAGAGCGGTGGTTGAATTGAGGCAGGCCGTTTCCGGCCTGCTTCATTCCAAAATGGTATAAGGCAGGAGGTTTAAGGGAGTCGGATGGAAATATCATACCACCAGGGTTCAGGGTTCAGGGTTCAGGGTTCAGGGCCAGATACTCCACGTTGAGTGGTACCCGCCAGTTCCCCAGCCTTCATCTTGAGTGGGATCAGTCAACTCATCGCCGAATTTTATTTTCTTCTGGGTCCCTAAGAACCAAAACCACCTAACCCTAACTTATTCAGGAAATGGAGTCTATAGCATTGAGAGGCGAAAAACCGGCGGGCGATGTGGTTTTTTTGAAGTGGCGGGTCTGCCAGGGACTTGCATCGTTTGCTACACTAGGGCCTGTCAGTGCCAGTGTTGCCCCATAAAACCAGGGATGAAGGATGCAGGATGAGGATGAAAAGTGAAGCGGTCAAAGAGTTGATATTCACAGGGTTAACTCATTGACAGCATTGTTTTACCTGAATCTTGAACTCTGAACCCGAAAAGGAATCCTATGCTTTCTTCGAATGATGTTATTGTCCAAACCCTTGGAACCCCAACCATCAAGTCACCTCTTCGACTCTCGGCTGTAAGAGGAGATGGAATGGGAAATTTTGTTCCAGATGCTGAAAAAATCCGATTTCAGGTCGAGTTACAACCGGGCGAAATCGCTTCCGACGAAATTATGTTTGAAAAGGCCGGTCCCCGTGAACTGATATATTTTGACCCTTCAGACACGCGGGCGGCGATTGTGACCTGTGGTGGGTTGTGTCCAGGGCTCAACAATGTCATCCGGTCAGTCTATCTCGAACTCTATCACCAGTATGGGGTGCATACCGTGTATGGGATCCGGTTTGGTTATGGCGGATTTAACCCGGCCAGCAAACCGCCAGTGATGCTGACCCGCAATTTTGTTGAATCTATCCACAAGCGCGGTGGGTCAATTCTGGGGTGTTCGCGCGGACCGGAAGATACCCTGGTGATTCTCGACTTTTTGGAACAGCAACAAATCAATCTGTTGTTTTGTGTCGGTGGTGATGGAACGCAGCGCGGCGCCCATGCCATTGCTCAGGAAGCCCTCCGACGGGGCATGAAACTGGCGGTGGTGGGAATTCCCAAGACCATTGATAACGATATTCCCTATGTGTACCGCAGCTTTGGGTTTTCAACCTCGATTGAAAAAGCCAAAGAAGTCATTGATAGCGCCCACGAGGAAGCCCACGGCGCCCCAAATGGAATCAGTCTGGTCAAATTGATGGGACGACATGCGGGATTCATTACCGCTGCCGCCGCGATTGCCAGTCAGGAAGTGAATTTTGTTTTGGTACCTGAAGTTCCTTTTAAGCTCCACGGGGAAAAAGGGTTTCTGGAATGCCTCAAACGTCGAATTCTCAATCGGGGCCATGCGGTAGTCGTGGTGGCTGAGGGGGCCGGGCAGGATTTGATTGCGTCAGACAGCGAGGGACACGATGCTTCGGGCAACGTCAAACTCAAGGACATCGGCCTGTATTTAAAGGACCACATCCAGAAGTACTTTGAAGCCCAGGAAATCCCAGTTAATTTAAAGTACTTTGACCCAAGTTATTTTATTCGGAGCGTTCCGGCCAATTGTGACGACAGTTTGTTGTGTGACCAGTTTGCCCGGCATGCGGTTCATGCTGCGATGGCTGGAAAAACCAATTTGCTGATTGGCTTGTGGTACAACATGTTTATTCACCTGCCTACGTCGCTGGCAACGCGCAATAAAAAGCAGATTTCTCCAGAAAGCGAATTTTGGATGTCGGCACTTGCTGCAACAGGTCAGCCCGCCCGGTTCGTATAGGCCCGACATCCCACCTATTATTCTGGAGATTTCAATAAATGAAAAAGAAGTTGTTTTTTACAGCGGTGGTTTTGTCGGTATTTTTTAGTGTGCATCCGGCAGAACCCCAAATTCAGGCTTTTGTTGCGCAAAACCCATCTGAAACCCCAACGCCATCGGCGCCAGCATGCGACCTGGTCACGGGCACTCCCGCAGTAACCTTTACCACCGACAATGGAAAAACGCTCACTCCGACCGAAGAACGGTTGACCGGGATTGGTTACACTTTTGGGCTGACCGCCCTGCGGCAAGCCAACACGTTGCTGGCGGTGCATAATGCCACGTTGATTCGTTCAACTGATGCCGGCTGTTCCTGGGCGGAAATTGCGGATTTCAATGACGAAGGGGATTATTTCCCGTTGAAGCTGGAAGCTTCAGTCGGAGACCGCGCCTATGGGTGGGGAGACAACCGACGGTATCTGGTCCGGATTGACGGAACAGAAGTGACGTATTTGAAATCCCCGGTTGATTCAATCGTCGGGATTGGAATAGATCCAGCCAATGGTGACCACCTGCGCGTTGGTGGCGAAACCGGGATCTGGGATTCAACGGATGCCGGTGCCACCTGGACCCGGATTGCAGGATTACCCGTTCCAAACGTCAATCTGATTTTGTACCGGGTGGCATTTGATCCAACCAATCTGGACCACATTCTGGTTGGAACGGCCCAAACCGGAGCCTTCTTTACCACCAATGGCGGCCAAACCTGGAAATCCTCAAAAGGGCTTGGATCTGGGAAAGATACAAAAATCAATGCGTTTGAATTTGCGTTCTCTCCGGTTCGAGGCAAAGTCGTGTGGGCAATGGGACTGAATCTGGCCGAATCAGATGCCAATCAGCCTTCAGATGGCCGTCACATTTACTATTCAAAAAATGGTGGCAAGTCCTTTAAGCCAGTTATTGACCGAACCGACGAAGTTACAATCCGCAATCAACCGGTGATGAAAGCTCACCCAACGGATCCAAATGTGCTGTATTTTGTCTTTGGAACCTATTTCCAGGGCTACGGCACGGATCTCTTCCGGTTTGATATCAAGTCAAAGAAACTGGACAAAACGCACAATGACTACAATGACATTGATTCGATTGAATTTTCCCGAACCGACCCGTCAATTATGTATTTAGGGCTCGAAGTTGAGCAGGTTCAGTAGGGGCGGACCAATGTGTCCGCCAGGTCTTCAATTGGGCGGACACATTGGTCTGCTGATACCAGGGGCGGACACATTGGTCCGCCCCTACCAAAAACCATGAACTCCATTGCCTTTATTACCTGCGATAGAATTCCGAATTTAACGGCTGATGACCGGCTTGTGGTTGAAGAACTCCGCAAGTCAGATGTTGCGGTAACGCCGGTCGTCTGGACTGATAATCCTGATCTGTCAGGGTTTGAACTGGTTGTGGTGCGGTCACCCTGGGACTACCACCTCAACTTCGACCAGTTTCAGGACTGGCTGAGTGCCGTTGAACAGAACCGCATCCCGCTCCTCAATCCAGCTTCAGTGATCAAATGGAATATGAATAAGCAGTACCTGCGCGAGCTTGAGGCGCGTGGGGTGCCGGTTGTCCCATCGGTATGGATTCAACGTGGAAATACGGGGCCGTTGCAGGCCGTTCTCGATGAACAGCAATGGGATCAGGTCGTGGTGAAACCAACTGTTTCCGCCACGGCCTATGAAACGCATCGGGTGACAAAGCAGCAAACCGGCAAATTCCAGGCTCAGTTTATGGAACTCGCAACTCAGGCTGATTTAGTGGTGCAGCCATTTTTAGAAGAAATCCAAACCGCTGGTGAGTGGTCCTTCATCTTCGTAGATGGAAAACTCACCCACACCGTGCTCAAACAGGCCAAAGCCGGGGATTTCAGAGTTCAAGAGGAATGGGGCGGCCAGTTTTTTGCCAGCACAGCGCCTCCGGAGGTGGTTGACGCCGCACATCGGGTGATTGAGGCGCTCGACGAGACGTTGCTTTATGCCCGCGTGGATGGTGTGGTGAAAGATGGGACATTCTGGCTGATGGAACTGGAATTGATTGAACCGGCGCTCTATTTCAGTTGCGTTCCAGAAGCGGCCCGGCGTCTGGCCGAGGCCATTGCCTGTCGAGTGAAAGCCTGAAAAGCAAATCACTTTCTGGAGCGAGAACTGATTCCGGCCTTCTCCCTGGGAACAAAGTACCTTACCGAAAATTCCCAGACATTTTGAACCACGAAACACACGAAATACACGAAAAGAATCAAACACTTCCCAAATTCAATCTATCAGGAAATTTTGACAAGGTACTTAGGGAGTCGGAAGAAAATAATCTACCGATTTGAATCAAAATCAAGAAATTGGTGACGGGGATAGGCTATCATAGACCAAAAATGAGGAGAACAGGCCGATGGCCGAACCAATCACACCGGAAATCAAAGACTTGCTCAAAGAAGCGGCCCGAAAACTGACCGGGCCACGCAAACGTGCATTTCGAAACGATGTTCGGCTGGAGTCGGGCGGCGGTCGAAGTGGGGTTGCACGAACTGCGGAGCGGAATCACCTGTCTCGACAACTACCAGGCGCGTGGGAATCACCGCAGCGAAGTCCGACACCCGGAGCTTGAAGCGGCAATTCACGAGTTGGTGGCCGAGCACAGCCAGGCCGATCCGCGCTTGAAAACGCTGTTTGCGTACACCCGCATCGGGGCTGAGAGCGTACGACGGGCCCTCATTGAGCACAAAGGGTATCAGGACAAGGATTTGCCGACAGCGCGCACGTTGCGGACGGTCCTGAACCGATTGGGGTATCGCTTGCAAAGCGTTCAAAAAACCAAGCCGCAAAAAAAAATTCCTGAAACGGACGCCATCTTCGCCAACGTGGCTGAAGTCAACCGGGCGGCGGACGCGACCCCGACGACCTTGCGCATCAGCATCGATACCAAGGCGACAGTCGTGGTTGGCGACTATAGTCGGGACGGTCAATCCCGTCTGCCCGAACCGGTTCGGGCACTCGACCACGATCTGCAACCTAAAACCAAGCTGATTCCGTTCGGCCTGCTCAACCTTGAAACCAACGACTTCTATCTCGCCTTCGGCGTCTCGCACAAAACCAGCGATTTCCTCGTTGATTGCCTTCACGACTGGTGGCAGCGCGTCAAGGCGACGTTCCCCGCCGTGACCGAATTGGTCATCAACAGCGACAACGGCCCTGAAAGCGCCAGCCGCCGCACCCAATTCCTGGCCCGCCTGGTTGACTTCGCCCACACCACCGGCTTGCGCCTCCGCTTGATTTATTATCCACCTTACCATAGCAAGTACAACCCGATTGAACGCTGTTGGGCGGCGCTTGAACATCATTGGAATGGCACGCTCCTGTCCACCATTGATTTGACCCTCAAGTGGGCCGAAACCATGACCTGGAACGGTCTCAACCCGGTCGTTTCGCTCAGCCAAAAAGTCTATTCCAAAGGCGTTTCCCTGACCAAAGCCGCGATGACCACCCTCAACCAGTTCATTCATCGCTCACCAGAACTCCCTTGGTGGGATGTTCTGATTGATCCGCATCGGACGGAGCACCCGGTATGATATTTTCTTCCGACTCCCTTACTTTGTTTTTTGAACAAAGGCAATTTTTCTCCCGCCGTAATGGAAAAAGACTTTGAAGGGTTCAAGGAGTGGCGCCCCAACCACGCCAGTCAGGTACGGGTTGGAAAGTGCGCCTTCCCTGGCCTGGGAAAACAGGGCAGGTTGATTGGCAAATCGCTGTCCTCCAAATTCAATCCATTCAATTTGGCCGTTCCGGGTTTCAACCGTACCTCCGACGCCTCCTGATCTGCCAGACTCAGTTTTTCGGCTTTCGAGCAATTTGAATGATTCAACCGCCTGAGTCGTAAAAATAACCGTCGAATTGGCCCCGGTATCAATTTTAAAAACACCTTCCCGGTCACCTTCAAACCGGCATCTGACGTGGGGATGTCGGTCAATGATGAGCATTTCTCGCCACTCGGCCTGTGTTAACTCAAATTTTGCCGGGTTGTGAATTTCAATCTGGTTGGACTTTGAATCAAGTGCCACGATAGCTCGGGTGAAGAGGTCAAACCCACAGATGCCGGCGATTTTTTCACCAAAAATAGCGGACAACTGCCCAAAGTCATACTCCAGGTAGGTCGTGCGGTGAATTGAAATCGGACCGAGTTCAAACAGTTTCCCCTGACACAACGCCGACTGGGTATATCCGCCGACGCCACCCACGGGGATTTGTCCAAAAGTTGGCAACTCAAGCTCCCTGGCCACTGTCTTTGATATCACCATCGAACCCGCACCGCTATCAAAAATAAACCAGCCCACATCTTTCCCATTGATTCTTGGATGAACCAGATAATGCCCGGTTCGAGTCCGCTTCATTTCGATAGTCGGGGATGCGCCTGACCAGGTCGTATCATCTGGAATGGTTTGCCGGTACTCAAATTGTTTACCGTTTTTCGTTTCCAGCGGGACCAGTGTTTTGAGTTTGTACGAGTTGACCAGCCCACGGATTGTATTTTCAACCAGGTGAGGGAAATTGATGCCCTGGACAGACTTGTACTCCTGTAACTTCCAGGTTTGTGGCGGACCAGCCACGCCATATTTGAAACTGGACGGTAGCCAGGTTTTTCGGTCAATGAGGACGGTGGCTTCGGTGAGGCCCTGCTTGATTTTTACTCCCAGGGCGATCTGCTCAGGTGTGGTTTGATCGGCAATCGTCCGGATTTCGACCTGGGCTTTTGGAGCAAGCCAGTGGAAGGTTCGCAACCAGTACTCAAGTTGTGAGGTTTCACGATCTTCGAGCGTTGTGGTATAGGCAAGCCCTGACCAATCGGTGGTCCAGGTCAGTTGACCATCAAACCCGGTACTCACAGGTAACCGACCGGAAAGCTGTTCCCGAAATTTACCATCTGGCGTCCAGGCAAGTTCAAATGTGTGGTCCACGCCAACGTAAACGGCCTCTCCCTTCATGACCAGCCCGCTGGAACTCTTTTCCAAAGCTTCGTAACTCACTGCCTGGCGGATGTTTGCCTGAATTTGATCAATCGTGAATGCCTGGGCTTGCCTGGTTTGAGCCAGCGTGAACTGGCTGCCGGCCAAAACCACCAGTCCAAAAATGAAGAGTCGGAACCAGGTCTGGACTTGACTGCGAACAGATATTTTTTGGTGCATATGGTCCTTCCTTACTGAGGTAGCGAAATAGTGAATAGCGAAATAGCGAAGTAGTACAAGGCAAGGAGTTTAGGGACTGACAGATCCGTTTTGACAATCAACGCTGAGCTACTTCGCTACTTTGCTACTTTGCTACTTTGCTACTTCGTCGCTCTCCGAAAAATGCGGAAGCCCATCGGATCGAGGGTGATGGCGGGAAGAGACACCATGGTTTCGCGTTTCGTTTTGCCATCCGTCAAATCCGGGGTGACTTCTTCAAACTGGTTGCCGCGATTGATTTCAACAAAACCGCGAAATGGGCGATTGGAAAAATTGATCACGACCAGGAATTCTTCATTTCCTGACCGCCGCACATAGGACACCACGTGGGATTCATCAGAATTTTGGAGCCAGATGGTTTCTCCCTGACGGAGTGCCGTGTATTTTTTTCTCAGTGGAATCATCTGGCTGTAAAACCGGGCAAATTCAGGTCGGCGCTCACCGATTTGCCAGAAGATCGGCAGTTTTTCAAACAGGGCCGGAGCCCCTGATTCAGCCGTATCCCCGACTTCCATGCCGTTGTAAATCAACGGCACACCGTCAAGGGTAAACATCAGAGCTTGAGCCGCCAGGGCACCATGTTCTCCAAAGCGGACAATGGCCCGCCGTTCGTCATGGTTGTCTGAAAACCGGAGGTGGAGCGATCCTGCCGGAAAGGTGTTGCGCTCAGTTTCCCACACTTTTCGGAGCAAGGTCGCCGGTTCCTTGCCGGTTAACACACCATCAAGGGCCTTGTGAAATGGCCAGGCGTAGTCAATATCAAAAGCTTTCACCAGCAGGTCAGGTTGATCCCATTCCGCCAGCATAATCAGATCAGGTTTGACTTTTTCGAGTTCAACTCGGGCCTGGTCCCAAAAGCTGGTTGGTACAAAACCGGCAACATCACACCGAAATCCATCCAGATCAAACTCTTGCAGCCAGTATTTGAGCATGCCGGTCATATATTCTCGAAGCTTCGGATTGTCATAATTGAGATCAGCCACGTCTGTCCAGTCCGGGTAAGGTGAAATGATCTGCCCTGCGGCATTCTGGACGTAAAATTCGGGGTTTTTCATCATGACACTGTCCCATCCGGTGTGATTGGCCACAACGTCAATAATGACTTTTAACCCCCGTTGATGGGCTTCGCGAACCAGTTTTTTCAAATCATCAGCCGTGCCGTAGTCTGAATTGATCGCATAGTAGTCTTTGACGGCATACGGGCTGCCATATGTCCCTTTGCGTTTGACTTCGCCAATCGGATGAATCGGCATCAACCACACCACATCCACCCCGAGCGTTTTCAGTCGGTCTAATTGCTCGGTCACGCCGGCAAAATTGCCTTTGGCGGAAAAAGTGCGCGGAAAGACCTCATAAATAATCGCGTCCTGAATCCAGACTGGTTTTGGACGGGAGGTTTCTTTTGAGAAATCGCGGGTCGGTGTTTGTGAAAAAACAGAGTGTGGGAACATAGCCACCAGAAATGGTACCCAGAGCAGGCTGGCCAACAGGTATTTGGACAAGCGCATTGGTTCACCTCTTCGGAAAAAAGTCAGGGGGAGCAGGTGTTAGCTTGCCTTCTCTTCTACCATCAGGTCAATCCAGGTCTCATCAAAGTTTGGAATTGCCACCCGGAAGAATCGAGCCAGTCAGGGCTTGAACCTGGAACCTGTTTCCATTGACGGGCAATGAAAATCCCAAAACCGGGCACCTGCTGGCTATGGTATGATGAACCTTGACTTGTCTCAGACGCTCAAGTGCCGAATTTGACCATGAGGTTTGGTAAATTCATGTTGGGTAACTGGATTTAAAAAAGATTCAAATTCAGCCAGTTACCAGTTTTCAACACCATCAGAATTGACGTTGGCCCTGGTTGTTCCAACTCTTTGGGAATGGAAAGGAAACAGCCGGAAAGGCCCTGGTTCCTGGCACGTTGGTTGCACATTTGAACCGGTTCATCCTCAGAAATTTCAAGGAAACTTGAAGCCATACTCAACAACAACACATTTATGAAAACGACTGATTCTTTTGCCCCAATGATATTAATTGCTGACGATCAGGCCCATGTGCTTGAAGCACTCCGGCTCATGTTAAAAGCGGAAGGGTACAAAATTGCCTCGGCGTCGTCGCCATCCGCGATCCTGGATGCGATTGGAAAACAGGATTTCGATGTGGTTTTGATGGATCTTAACTACGCACGGGACACCACCTCGGGACAGGAAGGACTGGACTTACTTTCGCGAATCAAAGCCGTGGATAGTACCCTGCCGGTGGTGGTAATGACGGCCTGGGGGAGTGTTGAACTTGCCGTCGAAGCTATCCGGCGCGGCGCGCGCGATTTTGTCCAAAAACCCTGGGATAATGAACGGTTGTTGACGATATTGCGCAATCAGATTGAACTCGGTCAGGCGTTACGGCGGGGCCAGCGTCTGGAAGCTGAAAACCGGATGCTGCGCAACGAAGGGTATCCGAAACTCATTGCCGATTCCGCCAGCATGCGCCCGGTGCTGCAAATGATTGAACGAGTGGGGCCTTCGGATGCCAACGTGTTGATCACCGGCGAAAATGGTACTGGAAAAGGGCTGGTTGCACGGGCGCTCCACGCGGTTTCAATGCGCACGGGGAAACCACTCGTAACGGTCAATGCTGGGGGGCTCTCGGAAGGTGTTTTTGAAAGTGAACTTTTTGGCCATGTCAAAGGCGCCTATACCGATGCCAAGGCGGACCGGGTTGGCCGGTTTGAACTGGCTGACAGTGGAACACTGTTTCTGGATGAAATTGCCAATGTACCACTCAACCTGCAGACCAAACTCCTGCGAGTGCTTGAAACCGGCGAGTTTGAACGGGTTGGATCCTCACGAACGCGGAAAGTCAGCGTTCGAATTCTTTCCGCAACCAACGCCGACCTGAGTGAAGAGGTAAAAAATGGCCGTTTTCGCCAGGATCTTCTGTTTCGGTTAAATACCATTGAAATCCGGTTGCCTCCGCTTCGTGAACGGCGCGAAGATATTCCACTTCTGGCACTTCATTTTCTGGCCCAGCACACACAGCACTATCGAAAGTCACTCACTGGCTTTGACCAGCAATCCATGCAGGCGTTGCTCAACCACGGCTGGCCGGGGAATGTTCGTGAACTTGACCATGTCATTGAACGGGCCGTTTTGATGGCACAGGGGAAGGTCGTTCAGGTTGGCGATTTGGGGCTACAGACGTTTCGCGAGTCTTCACCTCGATTGGAAGAGATGAGCCTTGAAGAAGTCGAAAGTCTGCTGATTAAAAAAGCGTTGGCCCGTCATGATGGAAATGTCAGCCGGGCAGCCGAGACGTTGGGCCTGAGCCGGAGTGCACTCTATCGTCGTCTTCAGCGATATGGGCTTTGAATTCAGGGGGTTCAGGGTTGCGGGGTTCAGGGTTCAGGGTTCAGGGTTCCAGGTTTTCGAAATTAAATAAGGACGAAAAAGACAAAAAGGACAAAAAGGACGAAAAGGAAGAAAATTCCATCGGAAGTGGACCTAAAAGTTCACCATCAACCTGAACCCAGGGCTGGTTGGTTTCCAGACCATAAGCCTTGATGTGACTTGAGTGGAGCTTGATAACCCCCTTCATTTTGTCAACACTGCTCACCAGCGTGGTGATCGCAAAGGGAAGATACTCAAACCCAAAGCTCTTTGGTGGGAAAATACTGACTTCAAACTGCGGGTCAAACAGACTGGCGTGGGGAGTCAGGCTAAAGCCTCCTCCGTATCCCTTCGAGTTGCCAATCACGACAAAACCGCTCTGGTAGGACTGGCCGTTGACTTCAACCGTAAAGGTTTGCGGCTGTTTGACCAGATGCTGAAGCCCCGAAATCAAATAGGCACCTTCGCCGAGTTTGGCTTTGAGTGAGGAATCGACGTTTTTGACCATCGCCGCATCCAGTCCAATCCCCGCCATCAGAAAAAAGTACCGGTTCCCGGCCAACCCAATGGTGATTGGCCGCCGGTGGCCCTCAGCGATGAACCGGGCGTTGGCTTCAGGATCTGCTGGAATATTCAAATCATTGGCCAATACATTGGCGGTTCCGCCTGGGAAAATCCCCAGTGGTGTTTGACTGCGGGCCATGCCTTGCAAGACTTCGTTCAGCGTACCGTCCCCACCACTGGCAATTACCACATCCACACCCTTGACCACGGCTTCATGAGCCAGGCGAGTCGCATCGTTTGGCCCCGTGGTGGGCCAGGGTTCAGCGATAATTCCATACCTGTTAAGGAGCTGGATGTAATTTTGAATTTCAGTTGCCCGGTCTCTTCGTTTGTGAGCACCTGATCGAGGGTTGAAAATTACGACGGCGGATTGGTTCATAGATTGAAGAGTTATTGATACCCTTTTGCATTGAAATGATTGTATTTGAAGACAGTCAAGTAACTCAATCAAATGGAGTTAGTAAACTACTGACTACAATCTGATATGAGTTTAAAGTCTAAACTCGAAGGGGCGTGACTGGACGCCTTTGACCGTGATGGTGATGGTGTTTTTCCCGTTCTTTAAATTGAGCTTTTTCTTTTTTCCCTGAATGATCACGACCGAGGCGTTGGTTTGGCCAGCAGCAACCGGAATGACTTTGCCATTGATTTCAACCAGTGGGGAGGGTTGGAGTCCGAATCCGGTGATGGTCAGCAATTTCCCCTCATAGGTCACATTGAGAATTTCCGGAGCATTGGAAACCTCTTTTCCAATCACTGAGATCCGCAGAATTTCAGTTGATGACAAGGGCGGGGTTCCATGGTCGGTGGCTTCAAAAATCAGGCGATAGGGTTTCCCTTCAGGTGTTCCATCCCCCGTGGTTGGAGTGAGGGTCAGTTCGCCCATTCCAAAGCCATTGTCCACAAATTTGGCAAACCTCGTGCCTTCAATCAATTTGAGACTTATTTTGCCGTCTTTTTCAGGATCTCGTGGTGTGTCGCGATCAATGGCCAGCGCCAGGATTAAAAACGTATCGCCTTCCTTCATCGTCACAGGCTGAAATGGGCGGAATTCAGGTGGTGTGTTGGCCTGGACTGTGACTTGAAAGCAGGCGGTTGACTGGTTTCCAAATGTGTCAGAGGCCACCACACATACCTGAAACGTCCCACCGTCAATAGAAATGGGTTGAAGACAAATTTCGGGCGGATTTCCAGTGCGACATTGAACAAAACCTGGGTTGGTTGAGCCACAATTGACATTGACGGCATCGCCTTCGGGATCTGTGACCCGGATGGGGATGCACTGTTGATCAAAGGCTCGAATCTCAACATCCGGTATCGGCTCAATCACCGGGGGGTGGTTGACGGGTTGGGTGCTATCAACCACAAACACTTCGTGGACCGTGGTCTGCCCAAACCCCTGGACTGGCGCGCCACCCGGAATATAAATCCGGCTATTGAGGGCGACGGCCCCAATCCCGTGGCGTGGTGTCGGCATGGGAAGTTCAATTCGCCAGGAATTGGTCATTGGGTCATAGGACTCATTTTCCTCAAAAACCCCAAGCGGATGATTGCGGTTGCCCTCACCTCCAAAAACATAAAACCGGCCATTCACGGTTGCTCCGGCAATTCCGCTTCGACCCGTTGGAAGTGGGGCCCGGCTTTGCCAGGTTCGGGTGGCGGGATCAAAAACCTCAAGGGTAGTCAGGGTAAAACTATTACTATTTCGTCCGCCTGCCACATACAGCTTGCCATCAATCACGCCCGCCGCAATATGTTCCCGAGGGGTCGGCATTGGCGGCAGGGATTCCCAGCGGTTGGTGGTTGGGTCAAAAACACTTAACTCGCCGGTTGTTTGATCTCCTTCACCGCCAACGGCATAGATTTTTCCATCAATGGTGACGCAGGCCAGTGCTCCTCTGGGGGAGGGTAATGCAGGTCCTTCGGTCCACTGGTTGGTGGCTGGATCAAATATGTAAACCGAGGCCACAGGTGTAAAAGCAAGTGAATTGTACCCGCCAATCACAAAAATGCGATTATTGAGGGAGACTGCTGTGGTGTGATGCAGCCGCTCGGGCACCGGTGCCACTCTCGCCCAGGTATCGGCAACCGGGTCATACCGCTCAACTGTATTGCTGACAATCCGATTTGAAATTCCACCGATAAGATAAATGCGACCTTGCACTTCAGTAACCGCCACTTCCTGACGTGCTTCTTGATTTGAAGCCCGCTGAACCCATGTGGTGTCCTGAGCCCAAACGACATCGGAATTCACTATCCCAAGTGCAATGAGTACCAGCAGCACAACACTCTGGTTGGTCCACTGCCAGGTGCATAACGGTATCTTCATTTTGAAAACTCCCCGATCACAGCTACCAGACCAACGAAACTCCCGTTGTCTTGAATGAGTAGCCCAAATCTTTCCTTGATATTTTAACCCTATGTCTAAATCACAAAATGGAGCGGCTGACAACCCCTAAGTGAATTTGGGGCAATTCTCAAACTTGCGGGCATTCAAATTGAAGGCACATTCAGGTTATGAGTTCTCGGTCAATTCATCATTTTCCCATTACCCGGTTATTTATTTGATGAATTGGATTTGATAAATAAGATGAACTCGATTTTTCCAAACTTTTGAATATAAACTGGTTAGCTTGATTTTAATGGTTGTTCGGAATTGAAACGCGAATTTCCCAAAAACGGGCACCTCTAGCTGAAACCCACCCTTTTCACCTGACGTTGAGTGATTCACCCAAAGATCAAAGAGAAATTTTTCCTTCTGTAATTTGGGCTCGCTGTGCGCATGCAATCATCTGAAACACTATTAGTTAGTTTTGATTGGCACTCTTTTCCCTCCGGAAATTCTGAAAAATTTTTACAAGTAGCACCGAATTTTTTACACGTGGCACGGGATTCGCCTTTTAATGAGAATGCCAAACGTCACGTAAATGGTTCAGTCATAGAAAGTTCTTCAAAATTATGAAACCCGAAGATGATGTGCAGTATTTTGAATTTTTGAAGCATTCAAAAATCTCCCGGCTAACAGTCGCTGTGATCCTGACAATTTTTGGTCTGGGAATTGCAAGTATACTTTTTACTCAGCCACAATCCACCCAAGAAATTGCATCACTCAAGGCTGAAGATTTTTTTGCCCAACAATCTGCATCTCAAAGGGTGTCGCCGGTGAAGACGCTGGTCTCCCATAAAGCCAATGATGCCGAGTATTTGCGATTCTTATCAATCTCGGGAGTCAGTCTCAAACGGGACGTGAACACAGTTTCTGAGGGAAACAGGGAGGAGAGAACCCAAAATAACTGACGGTGAGGAAGAACCAGAGCCAGAGTGAGGAGACGATCACCGGTGGTTCTTTCAAGATCAGACCAAAAAGCATCTGTCAGGTAGGGTAGACCCTACAATCCCTCAACCAATATGGCGCTCGTCACGGTCGGCATCGTAGTGTCGGCCTGGTTGCGATCCTGGCCGTGACGCGCGACCTTATATCCTTACCTTTTACTATCCCTCCATTTCATCCGCCATTTGCCCAAAGCTATCCCCTCGCCTCTATCCCTGATTTTTTCCTTTCTTTTTCGAGATTGGCCACGAAATTGCAGCTTCTGATATTTTGGTCCAGCTCAGTCCTGTCCCGTTTGAATCCGGGCGGTACTACCTGTGCTGGGCTGGTAAACTGTATTTGGACTCTGATTTTCCGCAATTCACATCCAGACATCGAAGTCAGTTGGGATCAACTATAGAGAAAAAAGTTTGCTATCTACATGGTTCACAGGTGTTTAACTTTCTCTGCACCCAGAAATCACTCAGTATGGCTGGTTCCTTTGCCTTTGATCACTTCCCCAGTTGAGCAATTGATATGAGCTTTCCGGGTAAATTTGCTAAGCTTTCGACTGCGGCCTCATCGCACTCCCCGATTTTTTTGCGAGTGGTCCGGCTTATTTATTCGAAAGAGGTCAGAATTCTGATGGAAAGCGTCTGGCAGGATATCCGGTTTTGTGTTCGGATGTTATTAAAGAGCCCGATATTTACCGTGGTTGTCGTGTTAACTCTGGCTTTTGGAATTGGGGCCAATTCCGCAATTTTTACCGTTATCAATGCTGTTCTGCTCCAACCGCTGCCCTTTGAGAAACCTGCGGAGTTGATGTTTGTCCATGATAAGACTCCAGCGTTTCAAATGACTTCGATTACCTATTTGAATTATCTGGACTGGCGCAATCAAACTCAGACCTTTGAAGGGCTGGCCGCTTCTCGTCTGGCCACGGTCACTTTATCAGGTATGGGTGAACCCGAACGGATCGGTGTTCGTCTGGCCACGGCAAATTTCTTTCAATTGTTGCGAGTAAAGCCTTTGTTGGGCCGGTTGTATCGCCCGGATGAAGACAAGCCTGGTGCAGCACCTGTGATTGTTTTGACCTATCAAAGCTGGAAAAATCGCTTTGCCGGGGCGATGGATATACTGGGAAAAACAATCACTCTGAATTCTGAAATCTACACCATCATTGGGGTCTTACCTCAGGAATTTCAATATTTTCAGTCGGTTGACGGATGTATTCCGCTTCACCCTTGGGCGGCAACTCTCCCTGATGATCGAAGCTGGCGGCCTAATCTGTACGCTTTGGGACGACTCAAACCTGGAACAACGATTCAGGAAGTTCAGGCTGAATTCGATGTGATTTCACGCCAGTTGGAAGAAAAGTACCCTGAAACCAATAAGGGCTCCCAGGCCCTGGTGGTGCCGTTGACGGAAATGGTGGTTCGTGGGGTTCGACCGTCGCTGCTGATTATGCTTGCCGCCGTGGCATTGGTGCTGCTGATTGCCTGTGCGAATGTAGCCAACCTGTTTTTGGCCAGGGCTTCGTCAAGATCCAAGGAAATTGCGATTCGGTCCGCCTGTGGTGCCAGTCGGGGTCGAATCATCCGACAACTGGTGACCGAAAGCCTGCTGCTGGGCCTGGTCGGAGGTGGAGTTGGTTTGTTAGTGGCCCATTGGGGAGTTGAATTTTTGGTGAAGTTTGCCCTTCCAAGTCTGCCTCGGGCTGCCGGAGTGCGCATTGACCTTCAGGTACTTGGGTTTACGCTATTACTCTCAATTGGGACGGGTTTGCTGTTTGGTCTGGTACCCGCGTTTCAAGTGGCAAGAATTGATTTGCGTGAATCCCTCAATGACGAGGCAAAAGGTTCAACCGCCAGTGCCCAACAACAACGCCTGCGGAGTTTACTGGTCATTTCAGAAGTTTCTCTGGCACTGGTGTTATTGATTGGGACAGGTCTGATGATTAAGAGCTTTTTCCGATTGCAGCAGGTCGCCCCCGGATTTCCGACAACCAACTTATTGATTGTTGATGCTCCAATGACGGAGAAAGTGTATGCCCGACCTGAACAGCGCCTGGCCGTGGCTGATCAAATTCTCGAGCGCCTGACGGCTCTTCCGGATGTAAAAAGTGTCAGTTTAACAACCCATCCGCCGCTCAGCGGGAGTGGTCTTATGTTCCATTTCAATATTGAGGGGAGACCTCCGAAAGATACAACTGAATACACCATGGCGGCATATCGGTCCATCACTCCAAATTTTTTTGAAACCATGGGGATGCCGATATTACAGGGGAAGGTCTTTTCCGACCTGGATTCGATTGAGCGCCCACGGGTCGTGATCCTCAATGCGACAATGGCTCGCACCTATTTTCCCAATGACAACCCGCTTGGAAAACGAATTCAGCTCGGTGCCTATCCAGACCCCAAAGAACCGTGGATGGAAGTTATTGGAATTGTTGGGGATATCAGGCAATACCTTGAAGAGCCTGTTATGCCGGAATTTTATGTTCCCTATGCCCAGGATCCAATGCCCACGATTTCAATCATTGCCCGAACCCGGACGGAGCCGACCAAACTCATTCCTCAAATCCGGAGTTTTCTCCGTGAGGTTGATCGAACCCTGCCCATGGCCAAACCCAGGACAATGGATGAAATAATTCAATGGGCAGTCGTGCAACCCCGGAACCGGACTATTTTGATCAGTATTTTTGCGGGCGTGGCGCTCTTGTTGTCAGCAATTGGGGTGTATGGGGTGATGGCGTATTCAGTGAGCCAGCGGATTTATGAAATTGGAATCCGGGTGGCACTCGGAGCCCAGGAGCGGGATATTTTTGCTTTGATTTTAGGACAGGCGATGAGTCTGGCCTTTATTGGGATTGGGTTTGGGTTGGCAAGTTCGCTGGCATTAACTCAGTTTTTACGGTCGTTTCTGTTTAACGTAACCAGCACCGACCCAGCCACATTTGTTGCAACCTCAATTTTACTTTTTTCCGTGGCGATCCTGGCTTCATTTTTGCCAGCGAGAAAAGCAGCCAAAACTGAACCGATGGTGGCGATCCGCTTTGATGCTCTTGATTCGTGACCAGGACTGAAAGACCAGGGCTTGGGGCTGAAGAAGGCGGGCTGAAGACTCGCAAGCTCGGGGCAATCGAAGGGATGAGGGATGAGGGATGAAGGATGAGGGATGAAATAAAACCAATTCTTCAACCCAATGTCTTCAACCCAATGTCTTCAGCCCGACGTCTTCAGCCCCGAGTCTTCGAGTCTTCAGCCCCGAGCCCGCTTTATTTTCTCACATCGTCACGCAGGTACCACGTTTCAAAAATCGTCCATCCCCAGGCTTGCCTTTATATTCCCCATTCTCAATAACGACCTGTCCCCGTGAGAGAACGATATCAACCGCCCCTTTGAGGGTGACACCTTCATAGGCGCTGTAATCCACATTCATATGGTGGGTGGCCGCACTGATGGTTTGGCTCTTTTCCGGGTCAAAAATCACAATATCCGCATCTGAACCCACCGCAATGGTCCCTTTTTGTGGAAACAGTCCAAACATCTTGGCGGCGGCAGTTGATGTGAGTTCAACAAATCGGTTGAGGCTGATACGATTTTCAGCCACTCCGCCGTTGTAAATCAGAGACATCCGATGTTCGACGCCGGGGGCCCCATTTGGGATTTTGGTAAAATCATGCAGGCCAAGTTCTTTTTGTTCTTTCATGCAAAATGGACAGTGATCAGTTGAAATCACCTGCAGGTCATCCATTTTCAACCCTTTCCATAATTCAGTCTGATTCCATTTCTCCCGAAGTGGTGGGGTCATGACATATTTGGCCCCATCAAAGCCTGGCTCATCATAATTATCAAGCGACAGGAACAGGTATTGTGGGCAAGTTTCAGCGAAAGCCAAAATGCCCCGGTCACGGGCTTCCCGGACCTGGTTCAGGGCATCGGCACACGATAAATGGACAATGTAGACCGGGGATTCAGCCATTTCAGCAATGGCAATTGCCCGGTGAACACCCTCAGCTTCAGCCCGTGTGGGACGGGTGAGCGCGTGGTATTTTGGTGCTGTGCGCCCATCAGCCAGGGCTCGCTTGATGATCTCGTTGATAACCACACCATTTTCAGCGTGCATGCAAATCAAACCGCCACGTTCTCCGGCGGCTGTCATAGCCCGATAAATGGTGGCGTCGTCCACCAAAAAGACTCCCGGATAGGCCATAAAAAGCTTAAAGCTAGTCACCCCTTCATCCATAATCCGGTGCAATTCTGGGATTCGATGATCTTCGAGGTCAGTGCAAATCAGGTGAAAGGCATAATCAATGGCAGTCTTCCCTTCGGCTTTGGCATGCCAGGTATCCAGGGCTTCCGTCAGGGATTGACCTTTGTACTGCACCGCAAAGTCAATGATGGTGGTTGTTCCACCAAAGGCAGCCGCCATTGTGCCGGTTCGAAAATCATCAGACGAAGATGTCCCACCAAACGGGAGTTCCATATGCGTATGGGGGTCAATTCCGCCCGGAATCACCAGTTTGCCACTGGCGTCAATGACACAATCTGCCTCCAAATCGAGTGAAGCACCAATAATGGAAATTTTTCCATTTTCAATCAGGATGTCGGCTCTGTAATCGTCAACTGCCGTTACAACGCGACCGTTTTGAATCAATGTTTTCATGGGAGCTCTCCGTGAAATTATGGATGTGTTTAGGGTTACCGCACCTGTGGGAAGAAAAAACAATGGCTGGAATCACGTCCCCGGTTGTCGGATGAAGGAAGGACCAATTCTGGAAAGGATCTTTTGTAAATGGAAAGGATATGTTAGCGTCCTGGTATTCTACTCATTTGAACCACTTTCTGCATCAATCAAATCAACATTCAGTTCTGTTGGTGTCGGTTTGGCGAGGCAACCCATCCATAGAAGTATTGCGCTCATCGTCTTTTCAATCCAAACCCATCCCGTTCATTTTTCAAAGCTCGCAAGATGAGGAGACCACCCATGATTCCACTTCTGAAATTCCACAAACCTTTGTATCAAATTCTGTTTATTTTGCTTTTCAGTTCTGCCCTGCAACCAACACCGGCATATGCTGGTGTTGGAACATTTAGCGAATCCCACTCCTTGATTTCCCCTGTTTTGCAACAAAATCAGGACCGCCTGACGGTCGAAGAAAAACGAGCGTATGACAAAGGATATGGCCTTGGCCGGGATGACTATCGAGTCAATCGGAACCCGGATTACCAGCGTCACCGGCGTGAATTTACACCCCGGTATGAAACCATTTTTAGCGAAGGATATTCCGACGGGTACGAAGCTCAACGAGATAAGGAAAGCGGATATACCAACTCACAAGGCGATGCGTATGAAAATGGATTTAAACGAGGGAAGCAGGATTACCGCGTAAACAACAAATCCGATTATCGTCGGTACCGGGATGAATATTCCAGCCAAACTGAAACCTATTTTAAGCAAGGGTACGAGCGCGGGTATGCGGCTGAGCGTGACCGGGGCGGGTCAATGAATGATACGCAACGGTCCTATTATGATTTTGGCTACAAAAAAGGCCGGGAAGATGCCCAATCCCGAGCGAGCCGAAATGCTGACCGGTACCTGCGTGAATATGACAATAAATTCGAGCCCTTTTTCAAAAAAGGATATGAGGATGGATATAACCGGGTTGGTGGAGGTTCGGGGAGCCCCCTGCCCACTGATGAACGCCGGACCTATGACCTCGGGTATCAGCGAGGCCGTGAGGATTATCAGGCAAACCGAAGCCGAAACTATGAGCGGTATTCCTCGGAATATAATCGCAAATATGAATCTTCGTTTCGCCAGGGGTATGAAGCCGGGTTTAAGGGCACTTCATCAGATAATACTGGTGGGTATTCAGGGACGGAACGGACTCATTACGAAAATGGGTTCGAGCGCGGAAAAGATGATTATAAAGCTGGTCGGACTCGCGACTATCGCCGCTATAACCGGGACTATGAACGCCGATATGAGGAAGCGTATCGTCGAGGGTATGAGAGTGGATATGACCAGGCAGCTCGAAATGACGAGCCTTTTAAAACCCGTGAACGTGAGGTTTACCTCCAGGGGGTCGAAATCGGCAAAACAGATTTTCGGACTGGTCGCACCAAAGACTTTCGCCGGCACAATCGGGAGTATGACCGCCAATACGAAGAGTACTTCAAGCGTGGGTATGAAGAAGGGTATGACAAGGAAGCTTCAAAGACCGGTGGGGTTACAACCAATGACCAGTCCATGTATAACCGGGGGTATGGGTATGGACAAAGTGACTTCCGGGCAGGCCGGGGCAAGGATTTCCGCCGGTATCGAAATGACTATGATTCCAGGTTTGAGTCATCCTTCAAGCGTGGGTATGAAGAAGGGTACGAAGCTGAATCCCGAAATACCACCAGTGGTCCAACTGAGCGCCAGGCATATGATCGAGGGTATCAGCGTGGGCAGCAGGATTTGCGCAACAATATGAGCCGGCTGTATACCCGATATTCCCGCGAATATGACTCTCGAACGGAAGAAAGTTTTAAACGGGGATACAGTGATGGATATAACTCACGGACCCGTGATGACGATGATGACGATGGTCGCTTCCAGGTTCCGTCTGATCAAGTCCAAACTCCCACAGTCAAGTCTGCTTATGATGATGGACATAAGATCGGGAAGCAGGATCGCAAGGATGGATTGAGTTTGGATTATCGGCGGCATCGTACTCGCTATGACAGCCGTTCAGAAAGCGAATTCAGGCGTGGGTATGAGGATGGATACAATAAAGTACCCAAAGGTCAGGGCAAGAAACGTGATGAGCGAAAAAAGTGAGCAACCAGGGTGAACCCAGGGCCATAAGCGCCAGGATAAGGAAAGGTGAGTTGGTGTGTAACAAGGAAATGGGAAGACAAGGAGACAGGGAGACAAGGAGATCATCCCACCGAGGTTGGGAGTGGGGGAAGGGTTTTTTCTCCTTGTCCCCTTGTCCAGATCGGACTCTGTTCCCTTATCCTGCGCTTATGTCCCAGAGGCTGAGAGCTGAGAACCAATTCAACCTGTCTCTTTCCAGTTCTGAGCCCCTGGCCCTTGATATGAACAAATTACTGACATCCACCACTGGCCATGGCGGCGGCTCCAGCGGCTGCAATTTCTTCAAAGCTTAAATCCTGAACATGGGTGGCAATTGCCCAGTGGTGACCAAATGGGTCAGAGACAATGCCATAGCGATCTCCCCAAAACATATCCGCCAGCGGCATGACCACCTTGGCGCCCGCCTCCACGGCCTGGTTGTAGGTTTCGTCTGCTTTTTCAACATATAAATGCATGGTGACCGACGTTCCACCTCGGGACACAGGTGAGAGACTCCCCATCTCTGGGAACTCATCACATAACATCAATGGTGAGTTCCCAATTCGTAATTCAGCGTGCATGATTTTTTCACCATCCGGTCCGGGCATGCAGCCCAGGACTTCAGCATTAAATGCCTTTTGGTAAAATTCGATGGCCTGCTTTGCATTTTGGACAACGATGTGGGGGGTAATTGAGTGGAAACCCTCAGGGATTGGTTTGACTTGAGTTGACATTTGATTCTCCTTATTTACGGATCAAAAAAAATTGTTTGGGAGCCTGGATTTTTTGTTTTACGAATTGGAAAATTCGTGGCAATATGGGGTCGTTAGATAACGCGGTAATTATTACTCGGTGATGAAAAATATGTCAATACCAAAAACTGATCTTCCGCTTGGTCGTAAAATTTACGAAATTCGTCTGGCCCAACACCTCACCCAAACCCAACTTGCCAAAAAAGCCCGGTTAACTCAGGGAATGATCGCTCAAATCGAAAATGGGAAACGGTCTGTTTCAGATCGGACACTGATCGTTTTGGCCCAATCGCTTGGGGACGATTTTGGGGAGGACTGGTTAACCCCGTTTGTTTCGGCTTCTTCTTCAGTGGTCAACGTTGAAGGCGCCATTGCCGCCGGAAAACCAATTGAACCGATTACCCAACACCTGGAATTGTCAATTCCAACTTCAATGCTGCGACGGGGACGCGAACATTTTGCCTTGCGTGTCACCGGGGATTCGATGATTGATGAGCACATCTGTGATGGAGATGTGGTCATTGCGGTCCGAACCCCAACCGCCGAAAATGGTCAGGTGGTGGTTGCACTGGTTGATGGAAATGCCACCCTCAAGAAGTTTTACAAGCAAAAAAACGCGATTGTGCTCCAACCCGCCAATCCCAATCATCCGCCGATGGTGTTTGACAAAAAAACGAATGTCGAAGTGCAAGGGGTTGTTGTGGGAATTGTCCGCAACCTCTAATCCCAGCCGCAGTTGATTCGCGATTTGATCAGTACCATGAAATGGGCCAGGTGGCCCATTTTTTGTTTTTAGCAGCCATCATTGATCCCATGACCTGCCGTAAGCAATGCCCAGATTAAGCCTCCCGCCTTTTGAACGCCAAAGAAATCGCTTGACAGTCAGAATAGCCTAAGATAGAAGTTGAAAATCATTTTCGATATAGACCCTTCAGTCCATACCTTTTCGCTATAAGCCCTGCTGGTTTTCTTTTCTCCCAATCACAGGCCAGGCTGATTTTCCTTGTGAAGTTCAGGTGTGTTTGGGTTTAAAAGGGAGTTGTTTGCCAGATCCCTGGAGTACCGTCTCCTGGTGATGGTTCAAGGGCAATAAGGAGTGATTCATGAATTCAATGGTTCTTTTTTTTCAACAAACAGGCAGGTGTATTTTTTACGGGGTTTCCGTCCTGTTTTTGGTTTTGATTGGTTCAACTTCTGTTCTGGCCGATGAAAAACGCGGGACGCTTTCAGGCCGGGTCAGTGACTCAGGTGGAGGTGCTGTTGTCGGTGCCACGGTCACGCTCCGGCAATCAACGGTCGGATTTGAGGTTTCGGCTCAATCAGATGCGAGCGGTACGTTTCAATTTACCGAACTGGTGCCCGGTGAATATTCACTCAGCGCCAAAGCTACAAATTATGCGCTCAGTTCAAAGCCCATCACGATCAGCGAAGGGGCGGTTGCAAATCTGGATCTCATCCTGCAACCTGGTACTTTTACTGAAGACATTACCCTGGTAAGTGGTTCGATTGCTGGTGTGCCTGAAATCCTGCAACGTATTCCTGGAACTGTTGATATTTTGGAACCCAAAACACTTCAACAAAGCCGGCTCTTTAATTTCAACGAAGCGCTCCGCAAAGTTTCTGGTATCAATGTTCGGGATGAAGAGGGCTTCGGCCTCCGACCAAACATTGGGATTCGAGGGTTGAATCCAACCCGCTCAACCAAGGTACTCTTACTCGAAGACGGTATTCCGCTGGCTTATGCGCCATACGGAGACAACGCTTCCTATTATCACCCCCCAGTAGAGCGCTTTGAAAGCATTGAGGTTTTAAAAGGCTCTGGACAAATCGTTTATGGTCCGGTCACCGTGGGCGGAGTTGTCAATTATGTGACACCAATGCCGCCGACCAAGCCGAGTGGTTCACTGATGTTGACAGGCGGAAACCGTGATTACTTCAACGGGATTGCCAACTATGGCGGAACGTGGGGAAATACCGGCTTTTTGGTTGATTATATGCGCAAGCAGGGTGAAGGCTCCCGGGTCAACTTGCGACACAAACTCAACGACCTGAATGTAAAACTGGTTACCACCTTGAATGCCCGAAATTTTCTGACCTTCAAAGCCAATTATTATGGTGAAGACTCCCAGGTGACCTATTCAGGCTTGACCCTGAAAGAATTTCAGGATGATCCGCGCCAGAATCCATTCCAAAACGACGCTTTTGAAATTGACCGGTTTGGTTTTTCAGGAACCCACAATTTCCTGATTACCAGTAATTTTGTGATGAACACAAATCTGTACGGGTCAATTTTTAAGCGCGACTGGTGGCGACAATCGAGCAATTCCACCCAGCGTCCCAACGATTCAGCCGACCCGGATTGTGGCGGATTACAAAATCTGAACACTGATTGTGGGAATGAAGGCCGCCTGCGTGAGTTTTATACCTGGGGAATTGCACCTCAGTTTCGGTTGAGCCATAACCTGTTTGGGATTCGCAACGAAGCGGACTTTGGTTTTCGAGCCCACTTTGAAACCCAGGATCGAATGCAACTCAATGGGGATTCTCCACGGGCCCGAACCGGAATCATCGTTGAAGACAACATCCGCAAAAATAAGGCATTTTCCGGATACATTCAGAATCGTTTTATTCTTGGCAAATTTACGGTTACCCCTGGCGTTCGCATTGAAAAGATTCACTATGAGCGAACCAATAATCTGGCCAACGCGGGAGCTGGCATCACTGGAAGCACGGATGTAACCCAGGTCATTCCAGGTTTGGGTGTGGCGTATGCCGTTAATGACCGGACAACCGTGTTTGCCGGTGTTCATCGCGGGTTTGCACCACCTCGCACGGAAGATATTATCAATAACACGACTGGCGGGGCGATTGACCTGGATCCGGAATTAAGCTGGAATTATGAAGCTGGAATTCGAAGCCTCCCCCTCCAGGGTCTGCGGTTGGATGCGGCCTATTTTCGAATGAATTATGAAAACCAGATTGTTCCAGCCAGTCTGGCTGGTGGCTCGGGGACAACGCTGACCAATGGTGGTGAAACACGCCATCAAGGCATCGAATTTAATGGTCGGCTTGATACCGGAACACTGCTGCGGTCCGAGCATAACTTCTTTGTTCGGTTCAACTATACTTATGTCGGCACGGCAGAATTTGTTGGCCGCCGGTTTAGTAATATTCCAGGGTTTAGCACCGTGAGCGTTTCTGGCAATCGCCTGCCATACTCACCCAACCATCTGGCCACAACCGGGTTTGGGTATTCGCATCAAAAGGGAATTGATGTGTTTGTGGAATCAGTCTATGTGAGCGACCAGTTTGGTGATGATTTGAATACAATTGAGTCCTCAGCCGATGGTCAGCGGGGATTGATTCCGGGATATACAATTTGGAACGCGACGCTCAATTACCGGGCTGAACCGCTGCACTCAACTTTCTTCATTACCTGTAAGAACCTGCTTGATGACACATTCATCGTGGATCGGGCGCGGGGAATTTTGCCGAGTTCACCACGGCTGGTTCAGGCCGGGTTTAAGTGGAATTTTTGATTTTGCGACTACCTGGATGGTGGGTATGGTGGCTGAATTCAAAATCAGTCTGGGAACATCAGGTCAGGTTGCAGATTTGATCGAGATAGAGCAACTGGCGCTGCAATCGTTTCAAGACCCAGAAGTTCGCCAGTGGTTTTTACAGCATCCAACACCACCGGAAATTTTGCACAGCGCAATTCGCGACAATTGTTTGTGGGTGGTCGAACTTTCTTCTGGAGGTTTAGCCGGATTTGCCGATGTAACGTATTTGGGGGCCGTTCCATATCTGGCTGGGCTCTACGTCCATCCTCAATTTAGTCGGCAAGGAATCGGAAGTGCGCTACTGGTCGCGATTTTGAGTGAATTGAAGGGCAGAGAATGTGTCGAAATCTGGTTGACCACGACCAGCAATCATCCGTGGCACCAGCCGTTTTATGAGCTTCACGGGTTCCAGGTTGCTGAAGAAACAATTCTTCCCGCTGAAATCCAGGTGATGCTCCAGATTGAAGCCCGGATGGGATGGCGGACCCGGCGCATTGCCATGCGGCGAATATTGTAGAGGGCATCGTGGTTCATTACTGAGCGCCTTGAAGCTGGGGAGTTGCGAAAGATCAACAACGGTTTGGTGTGTCAGTTTGGAGGGCAAATGCGCAGAATCGGCAGAATTGCCACACTGAGTTGCCTGGCGGCTGTGTGGAAGCTACCTCACCAATCTGGCATCAACTCTCGCAGGGGTGGGACATTGTGTTCAACTACCACTTTCAATTCACGGTGGCACACCAGTTGCCCGGTTGAAAAGCACGCTGGGAATGCCGCCGACGCGAAAAGCCGGGAACGTTGGTTCGAGTCAAGGCGGCATTCTTCACTTTTCCTCCCGCCTGGTTCGATCTCAATCTTTGATTCAGCTCAAATTCACTGTAGCCCAGCTTCCGGGATTGTGCAGTTGGGCCTTCGCAGGCCAGAAGTGGTACAGCTTCTGGGTGTCGGTAACATTCAATGCCAGTCCAAAGGGACGTGAACTTTTTGGATCAAATCCGACCTTCTCAAAAGAGATTTTTATTTCAATGGCCTGATTTTCAGTGAGTGGGAAATTATTGGCAGACCAGCCATTTTTGGTTGGCGTGCAATCCCAGACATTGAATTTCCCGTGGCCTTCACAATCGTTGTAGGACGCGTGAAACCACCAGTCGTGCTGGTCCCAGGCGGCGGTTCGATTGTGATTGAGGTCAAACACAACCTCTGGATACCGTTCGGCGGCGCCTCGTTTCAGGTTTTGGAAGGCAAAATAGAAATGTGACCCGTCGTGTTTCATCAACACGGTGACCTTCCAGTTTTTCTCCACCTCGATGGCAACCGAGCGCGCATCACGCCATTCAGTTGCTTCAAGCCGGCCATCAATGTTCGGAGCCGTCCCAAACGGAATCTGGACGTCAATTTTGGGGGAAACTGGTTGTTGAAAACCAGTCATCAGCCAGCAAATCAAACCAGGAACCAGCAGCAAGAATGGAATCTTCATCGCTTTCTCCAGGTTGGGCTAGAGAACAGTAAACCACCGAAAAAAGTGGATTTCCCCGAACCCTGAACCCTGAACCCTGAAATGGTTTTTAGACCTGGTTTTGATGTGTGATTTCCCGAACAATATCACCAATTCGATGAAAGAGATAAGACCGGGCCGTCGTTGGTCTCCAGGCCAGTCCGACGCTGCGGTTGGGCACAGGGTGTGAAAACGGAAGGTACACCACATTGGAGGCATTGCCGCTAACCGCCATTTCCGGCACCAGAGTAATCCCCGCGCCACTGGCGACCATATGGCGGAGCGTTTCCAGACTTGTCGCCCGAAACGACGTTTTTTCCCGTGCTCCTACGACTTTACACACGGCCAGCGCCTGATCGCGCAAACAGTGACCATCTTCGAGGAGCAGAACCGATTCATTGGCCAAATCCTGTTGTGAAACCATCTGCCGGTGGGCCAGGGCGTGCGTATGCGGAACCGCCAGAAAGAATGGCTCAAGGTACAATTCGCGTTCGAAAAAGCGGTAATCCGGCAGCGGGAGCGCCAGCAGAATCAAATCCAGTTCGCCATCTTCAAGCTGTCGGCAAATGGTAGGGGTCTGGGCTTCCACAAGCTGGATTTGCAAATTGGGGAGTTCAGCCTGAAGTCGTGGCAAAATGCGGGGCAGCAAATACGGAGCAATCGTCGGAATCACGCCGATTTTGATAATTCCTCCGAGCGGGTCGGACGCCTGTTTGGCCAGATCGCGGATGTTCCCGACTTCCTTGATGATGAGGCGGGCGCGTTCGGCGATGGTCTTCCCGATGGGGGTGACGATGACCTGTTTGTTATTGCGTTCGAAGAGCTGCACGCCCAGGTCTTCTTCCATTTTTTTGAGCTGCATACTGAGCGCCGGCTGGCTGACGTAGCACGCCTCGGCAGCCTTCCCAAAGTGTTTCAGATCAACAACGGCGAGAAAATAAGTCAAATCACGGATGTTCATAGGTGGAGAAAAAAGTTCAGAGTTCAAGCTTTAGCTTGCTTTCGTCTCAAGGCAAGCACAACTCAAGTCGTATCAAGAACTTGAATGACACACCCCAACGATTTTTGCAAGCTAAAGCTTGAACTCTGAACTCCATCCCACGTTCTCACTGGTCTTTATTCTCTGACTTGTAATTGCGTAAGAAATCGGCCACTTCGGTTTGTCCCGCTTCCTGAGCCAGATCGAATGGAGTTTTCCCATCCTTGTCTTTGGCATCAGGGTCAGCCCCGTGTTCGATCAGGTATTTGACAATTTCCAGGTGGCCAGCCTCTGCAGCGTAATGCAATGGAGTTTTCTTCCCATCCCGATCTCTGGCATTAATCTGAGCACCTTTTGAAATCAGGTATGCAACAATGGTTCGTTGCCCTTTACTGGCAGCCCACATTAAAGCAGTCCATTTTGTCTCTTTACCGTCTTTATCAATTTCGCTGTCTTCCAGGTTCAGGTTTAAGGTTTCTAATAAATATTGCAAAACATCGAGATGACCTTCCCCGGCTGCCGTGACCAAAGGACTACCATAATAAGCGTCTTTTGAATTATTTAGGTAAATCAGCCCTTTGTGGTTTGGGTCAGCGCCTTTATTGATCAGTAGTTTTACTATCTCCAAATGACCACCATAGATAGCCCACATTAACGGGGTTGTCCCATTTTGGTCTGTGCTGGTTACCAGTAATGGTTGGGAATTGATCAAGTACTGAACCCACAGTAAATTCCCGGTTGATGCTACTTCAAAAATCTCTTGTTGCTGAAGAAATCGAGTCAATTGTAGTTTTTCTTCCTTAGTTTGCCGGGTTAACCACACCTTGACCGTGTTGTCCCAACTCCCGGTTGCCAGCCGGTTTCCATCCGGTGAGAAAGCGACTGAGAAGACAGAGTCTGTATGTCCGGTCAGGGTGGCCACCGCCTGCCAGGTCGCCACATCCCACACCTTGACCGTGTTGTCCAAACTTCCGGTTGCCAGCCGGTTTCCATCCGGTGAGAAAGTGACTGAGGAGACAAAGTCTGTATGTCCGGTCAGGGTGGCCACCGCCTGCCAGGTTGCCACATCCCACACCTTGACCGTGTTGTCCAAACTCCCGGTTGCCAGCCGGTTTCCATCCGGTGAGAAAGCGACTGAGAAGACAGAGTCTGTATGTCCGGTCAGGGT
>JACQXX010000024.1 GCA_016208495.1 Acidobacteriota bacterium
GTTCAGGGTTTGGGGTTCAGGGTTTGGGGGTTGGGGGTTGGGGGTTGGGGGTTGGGGGTTGGGGGTTGGGGGGTTGGGGGTTGGGGGTTGGGGGTTGGGGGGTTGGGGGTTGGGGGTTGGTGGGGTTCCGGAAAAGGACAAAAAAGACATAAAGGACATAAATTTCGAAAACCCGGAACCCGGAACCCGGAACCCGGAACCCGGAACCCGGACAAGATGATAGGGGGACAGGGGGACAGGGGGACAAGGGGACAAGGGGACAAGGGGACAAGTGATTTCTTTCATCTCTTATCCCTCATCCCTCATCCCTTAAAAAACCCGGAACCCGATTACACAATTTCAATCATAATGGCGATCCCCTGACCACCACCGATGCATGCCGAAGCAATGCCCAGTTTCTGGCCACGACGGCGCAGTTCGTGCATCAGTGTCAGAACCAGCCGCGTTCCAGAGGCGCCGAGTGGGTGACCCAGCGCAATCGCCCCGCCGTTGACATTCGTTTTTTCGCGATCCAGTCCAAGTGCTTTTTCCACTGCCAGATACTGGGCAGCAAACGCTTCGTTGACTTCAACCAGATCAATTTCAGCCAGCGTTTTACCAGTTTTCTGAAGCAATTTTTCAATCGCTGGCACCGGGCCGATGCCCATAATATCTGGAGAAACCCCCGCGACGCTCCAACCGACAATGCGGGCCAGCGGCTGTTTGTCTTTGGCTTTGACGTAGGCTTCACCAGCCAGCACCAATGCCGCACCACCATCCACAATTCCTGAAGCATTCCCACCAGTCACCATGCCGTCTTTGCCAAAGGCAGGACGCAATTTGGCCAGACCTTCGAGCGTCGTGTCAGCCCGCATGTGGTCATCTTTTTCAACCAGCAGCATTCCTTTGCGGGTTTTGACTTCAACTGGCACGATTTCTTCCTGTAACCGGCCCGCCGCGTAGGCTGCGGCAACCCGTTGCTGGCTGACCAGTGCAAAGGCATCTTGAGCCTCACGGCCAATGTCGTGCTGACGGGCCAGTTTTTCAGCCGTCTGCGCCATAAACAGGCCACAGAATCCGTCATAGAGTGACGACATTAACAAATCTTCGAGGTTGGAATCACCAAGCCGAAAACCAGTGCGCGCACCGCGAATCACATGCGGCGCCTGTGACATTGATTCCATCCCACCCGCCAGCACGGTGCCGGCTTCTTCAAGCTGGATTAACTGCGCACCGCTGATAATGGATTGAATTCCAGAACCGCACAGCCGGTTGACGGTCAATGCCGGGCGATCCACCGGAACGCCAGCTTTGAGCGCGACGTGGCGGGCGCCATAAATCGCACCTTTTGAAGTTTGAATCGCATTGCCAATAATGGTGTGATCAATCTCGTCGGCTGCCACACCTGATCGTTCAAAAGCCGCTTTGGCCGCCAGCGACCCCAGGTCACTGTCAGACAAATCATGAAACACCCCGGCATATTCGGCCATTGGGGTACGTGCACCACCTAAAATGAATACGTCCTTCATAAAAACTCCCGGAAACTTGGTAAAAATGAAAGGGGCAGGCCAGTTGAAAGCGAGTAGTGAGTAGTGAGTAGTGAGTAGTAAAACCCAGATTCATCTTGCAGAAGTGAATAAGTTCCTATTGTTCAACCAGTTTGCTGCATAGTTGATTGGCTACTCGCTACTCGCTACTCGCTACTCACTACTCGCTCAATCTCAGTCCACCAAATATTTGGCATGGGCTTTGTACTGGCGGTCTACATCTTCCAGGAACGCTTCATAACTTTCAACTGACATTACCTGAAACTTTTGCAGGAGCGGGATGGCAATTCGGGCGGCAACATGGGGGCGGGATTGTTGGGGGATTTCGTTTCGGCGGGCCAGGAATTTTTCAACGATCAGAAATTCCTGTTTGGTTAGTTGGCGGATGTCCAGTTGCAGCGCTGGTCGGTTGCTCCCATTGCGGCGGGTTTCACGCTCGTGACGGTCAAGGACTTCGGAAAGTGACGGCGCTTCAGAGGCGCGTTCTTTGACAACGACTGTTCCGGCAACGTAGTCACCAATCCGACGTGACTGGTCGCTGACAATGATCGTCACCACGCCAATCGCGTACCCTGACGGCAGCAAATCTATCACCCGGAGCATATTGCGGACCAGTGCTTCGAAAAAGCCGACAGCGCGGCCATCTTCGCGGATCACACGGAGTTTCATCCAGCGTTTGCCTGGGGTTTGCCCACTCCAGAGGCTTTCAAACAGCGTGAAATACCCAATAATGAGCAAAATCAAGCCGCCAATCACAAACACCACGGCAGCGATAGCCCAGTTTCCGGCTGATTTGAGAAAATCGAACACGTTATAAGCTGCATACACCAGGATCAGAATGGCAATAATCGCCGCGCCCTGAATCAAATGATCAATCAAGGCAGCCAGAAACCGCGTGCCTACACTGGCCAGCACAAACCGAAGCTGAACGTGCTCTGGGGTTTCGATGATGAGTTCGTTATCAACTTGCATGGCCGGAAGGCTCCTTTGAGGTTCGGCGTCTTAAAAGGACCAAAGGGACATAAAGGACGAAAAGGACATAAAGAACAATTATTCGAAAACCCGGAATCCTCAATCCTGACAAGATGACCAACTGACAAGATGACAAGGTGGTTTCTTTCATCCCTCATCCCTCATCCCTCATCCCTTCAGAAACCCGGAACCCGAATTAAAGCTTTCCAGCCCGGCGGCGGCGACCGTGTTCAACCGACATACAGCAATCCATCACCACGGCAAGCCCGGCAGCCTGCGCCCGGCCAGCAGCCGGTTCGTTGATGACACCAAACTGCATCCAGACGGCTTTGGCTCTTTTAGCAATTGCTTCTTCGACGATTTCCGGAACATCTTCTGGACGGCGGAAAATCGTGACCAGATCAACCTCATCTGGAATGGCGAGTAAGTTTGGGTAACACGGTTTCCCGAAGACTTCTTTCGCGGTCGGGTTGACCGGAATCACGTCATAACCGGTTTCAAGCAGATATTCGCTCACGCTATAACTTGGGCGATCCGGCTTTGGCGACAACCCGACGACAGCGACGCAACGGCAGGTTTTGAGAATGTTTTCAATAACTTGCGGGTCTTGATAGATTGGTTTCACCATAGTTTTTGACTGTCTTCTTTCTAACCGTCAATACTTCGCCACAGATACCACGAAGCAATTGTGCAATAAGGCTGCCATTTCGCCCCGATTTTGACCACTTCCTTTGGTGCCGGGAGCGAGTCGAGTTCATAGGCTTCCTTAATCGCCTTTTGAATTCCCAAATCAGCATCTGGAAGCACATTGAGCCGCCCCAGTCGGATCAAAAACATCTGCACCGTCCAGCGACCAATGCCTTTGACCGTCGTGAGAGCTTCGACCATGGCTTCGTCATCGAGTTCCTTGAGGTCGTCAACTGGAACAATTCCGCCTTCGAATTTGGCAGCCAGGTCTTTCAGGTATCCAAGTTTCTGGCGGGAAATCCCGGCTTTGCGGAGGTCTTCATCGGGCGTTTCAAGTACGCGTTTCGGTTCTGGCGTTGTGCCGCCATAAAGGTCTAAAAACCGTTGATGGATTGTCCCTGCGGCTTTGCCAGAGAGCTGTTGATAAATAATGGCACTGACCAGTGAATCAAACGGTTTGATCGTAGGCGTCGGACGGTAAAGGCATTCGCCAACGCGTTCGATGACTTTGGCCAGCCTGGGGTCGCTGTCAGATAGATGAGTAATGGCTTCGATGTGCATAAGATTTCGGAGTTCAACTGTGACGTTGATAAGTCAGTAGTCAGTAGTCAGTAGTCAGTAGTCAAAACCCGGATAGTTGAATCCGTGGAATTCTTGAAAAGAATTACTTCTAAATGATTCAAATAGAACAAAATCCACTTGACACGAATTCCAAAATCTCAACACTCGACTACTGACTACTGACTACTGACTACTGACTACTGACTACTGACTACTGACGAAAAACTGGGTATAGAGATTTGAATTCCGAACATATTACTCAGATATTGATCGTTTGACCAGTCGTGCGGTCTCAGGATTAGCCATTAAGTGCGGAACATCCTCCGGTTTGAGGCTCAATGGCCGGTCACGCTGGTTATCCACAATGCACAGAAAACCAAATGTTTCGTTGCTTTCATTCGCCAGCCGGTGAATCTGATTCGGACCAATATAGGCTAAATCCAAAAATCCCAGTGGTTTGACTTCACTCCCCAGAAGAATCTGGCCCTTGCCGCGCAATCCAATCACTGCGTGCGAATGACCGTGACATTCCAGCGAAGACCATCCACCTGGCTCAATTTCAAAATAGCGGACTTCAAACCCGACGGCATCTTCCGGCTGTCCAAACAACGTCTGCCGCAGGATGCCGCAAAACCCAGGCGTGTCACTGTCTGAAGGCTTGTATTCCTTGGTAGCAATTCCCTCCCAGCGAAAATTGCCGGAATAGGGCGTAAAGCGCACCAGTTCAGGATCTTGTACCGGGAGTGCAAGAACGGGTTTGGGTTCAATGGCGTTCATGCTCAATCCTTGTCTAAAGCCCACCCGCTCACACAGGTGGTACTGACCTTTTTTTAAGCCCACCCGCTCACGCAGGTGGTACTGACGTCAAGAGACTTCTTGTAAGGCCGCGACGCGGCGGGCCCGAGCAGCGACCGCCAGTTCTTCGAGCAAGGTTTCCGTATCATCCCAGCAAATACAGGCATCAGTAATGCTTTGCCCATAGCGCAGGGTTTTGCCCGGTTTGACATCCTGGCGACCGGCAACCAGATGGCTTTCGATCATCACGCCGATGATTCGCGAATCACCGCTGGCAATTTGTTCGGCAACGTTTCGGCAGACATCAATTTGCTTGAGGTGGTCTTTGCTCGAATTGGCGTGGCTACAATCAATCATAATGCGCGCCGGAAGGTTGGCCTGTTCAAGCACGGCAGCCGCCTCGGCAACGTGTTCGGCGGAGTAATTGGGGGCTTTCCCACCTCGGAGAATAATGTGGCAATCCGGATTCCCCGCCGTTTCAAAAATCGCGGATTGTCCCTGTTTGGTATGTGACAGGAAATAATGGGGATGTGCCGCTGACCGCACGGCATCCACCGCGATTTGCAAGGTGCCGCCCGTGGCGTTCTTAAAGCCAACCGGACAGGACAACCCCGAAGCCAGTTCCCGATGCGACTGACTTTCTGTTGTCCGGGCACCAATGGCGCCCCAGCTAATCAACTCCGCTGTGTATTGCGGAGAGATCAGATCAACAAACTCACTGCCGGCAGGAACTCCCATATCCCCCAAATCAATCAAGAGTTTACGAGCCAGGCGCAAACCGTCGTTGATTTTTGACGTGCCGTCAATGTAGGGATCATTGATCAACCCTTTCCATCCAACTGTGGTCCGTGGCTTTTCAAAATAGACCCGCATCACGAGGCAAAGATCGTCTTTGAACTCATCAATTTTGTTTTTGAGGAGCATCGCGTATTCGCGCGCGGCAACCACATCGTGGATCGAACAGGGACCGACGACGACGAGTAACCGGTCATCCTGACGATTGACAATCGCGCGGACGGTTTCACGGGCATCGTGGACGGTTTCGGAAATTTTGTCCGTGATGGGGTATTCTTCCTGCAGGTAGGCCGGGGGCAAAACGACCCTGATCGAGCGGATCCGAAGATCATCAGTTATGTATCGCATGAATTTCTGTGTATCGCTTGTCTGTGAATAAGCTAGTGAGAGAGGGAATCCCAAAAGTTTATCGGCAAGGATAAAGGAATTTAGCGAAAGGCAAAAGGGGAGACAGAAAACTTTTGAGTGCCGCGGCCTGGCCCTGCTTTGTGAACGCAGCATCAAGCCGCCGCACTCCAAAGAGTTTATGCCGGGGCTAAAACATCGGCCAGTTGCACGCGCAACCCCAACGAACTGACCTTGATATGCGCCGGCAACCCGTTGCGAAGCGCCGTCCGGCAGACAAATTCGCCGACAAACCACGACCCGCCCCGCACGACACGGCGCACCGGGTCTCCGTCAGTTTCCCAGGCACTTCCATCTTCGGGGATTTCGTCATAGGTATCGTGCCAGACATCCTGGCACCATTCCCACACATTGCCGTGCATGTCGTACAATCCAAACCCGTTGGCTAAGCCAAGGCTTCCAACTGGTCGCTGTTTGTTTTCACCGGATTGGGTTAACGGACCGGTGGGTTGCTGGACGGTCACACCATAGGCGCCCGTCTCAGGAAGCTGCATTTCGCCAAAGGCATACACTGAAGACGTTCCTGCCCGGCAGGCATATTCCCACTCGGCTTCGGTCGGCACACGATACTGGCGTCCGGTCCGTTCGGACAGACGGCGGCAAAATTCGACGGCGTCATACCAGGTAATGCGATCAACCGGAAGCGAACCGTCTTTAAACATTGATGGATTGGTGCCCATCACCGCTTCCCATTGCGACTGGGTGACTTCAAACTTGCTGAGATAAAATTTCGGGAGTGTAACCCAGGTTTGTGGTGTGCCGCACTGAACCCAGTTTGAACCAGCCGTGATGTGGACTCCGTTTGGACCGGCTTCCCGGCGGACGCGTTCGGCCAGTTCCTCGGGCATGCCCATCAAATAGGTCCCGGCTGGGATTTCAACCAGTTCCAACACAATCCCATCACCTAAGTCTTCGATAAAACATCGGGCCTGGCGTTTGCTGCGCTGGGTCACATTGCCACGGGCGTCAACCGTGATGGTTTCATAGTCATAGGCTTGCCAGGAAGTCCCCGGAGGAATCAGCCCGCCGCTAATTGCCCGCAATGGCGAGCGATTAAAAATTGGCCGTGGGGCCGGACCATCAACTGGTCGGAGACTCGGGGCCACGGTCGGCCTGGCGTTCACCCGGCGTGGAAGCCACTGGGACCCCGGCCCCGCCACCCGTAACTCAAGATCGGTTTCGACCACCACCGGGCTTTGGGTATATGGAGTTGAAACGGAAATCGCCGCTTCAAACTCCTGACTCAATTGCAACACCGATTGCTGGCGATGTTCGCGATGCTTGGCAAGGGCTCGCAAGACAACTTCGTCTACCATCCGGGGCAGTCCGCTCTGGACTTCGCTTGGGGCCAGCGGGCGGTCATTGACGTGGCGATACATCAGCGACATTGAGGTTGTGGCCCGAAACGGAAGCTGTCCGGTCAGCAATTCATAGAGCATGACACCCAGGCTATAAATGTCTGAGCGTGGATCCAGAACTTCATCCTTGACCTGTTCGGGCGACATATATTCCGGCGTGCCCAACACTCTTCCCCGCTCGGTCAACGTCGAAGCATTTGGCGTCAAAAATCTGGAAATCCCAAAATCCAGAATCTTGGCGCGCTCAATGCCGTCATCCGCCTGGAGCAGAAAAACGTTTGCCGGTTTCAGATCACGGTGTAAAACACCTTTGAAATGGGCAACATACACGCCAGCACAAATCTGTTTTAACAGGTGGGAAATTTCATCGAGCGTAAAATGCCGGTTGCGCTTGAGTGCATCACGCAAGGTCGTCCCTTCGAGTAATTCCATGGCAAAGTAGGTCGTCCCCTTGGCTTCATCGCAATCAAATACCCGAATGACGTTTTCATGCTGGACTTTCGCCGCAATGCAGGCTTCACGGATAAATCGCTTGCGGGCGGTTTCGTGCCCCATCAGTTGCGGATGCAAAATCTTGATGGCCATCGGACTGTCCAGTTTGAGGTGAGTGGCCCGGTACACCAACCCCATCCCGCCGCGCCCAAGCAGGGCGTCAAGTCGGTAGCGATCATTAAGTACAATATTCAGCGTGAGTGGCTGTCCATCAAACGGGCAGAAATCAACCCGCTCGTTCCATTCCCGATTACATTCTGAACAGGTCCTCATAAGCACTTTTTACCTCTTGCTCGAAGAATTCCACTAAATGAAAGGGTGGCGGGGGCGTTTTTCGCTTGATTCAATGTTCAGCCCCTTAACTTTGTTTGGCCAGGTACCTCAATCAAAAATACTGTTTCATTGGGCAGAACAGCTTTTTTGGGGCAACACATACCTGGCACTGGTCAAACCGGAGTATGGTTTCCGAAAAACTCTGGAAAAATATGTCTTTGGGCTGAAAAATGGAAAAATACGCAATGTTTTATTCTACAGATAATTTCAGTCTTTTTTTTTAAATTTCCTGGAAATGTGGGTAGAAAGACCTAGAAAAAAATTTTTCGGCCAGTAGATTGCTTATGCCAGTCAGTAGTCAGTAGTCAGTAGTAATGCCAGTTAAGAGTTGAAGCCGTTTTGGTTCTCAGTCTACGAAGTAGACGCAGGCTCGTAGCCCAGGGTGAGTCTTCGAGCCCTGGGAACCTGGCTCCATCCCTTCGGGATGAGAACCAAAAACGGCTTCAACTCTTAATTCGCATCAGTCGTTCGCTAAGTTTATTTGGTTGAATCACTTGACTGTTCGCTCATACGAGAATTTCATCGCAAACTGATATTACTGGATTTTGGAAGGAATCATTCCATGCAAGATAAGTTCAGAATCGTGTTCAGGATAGTGGTGCTCAGTGTATTTGTGATGGTAATGGGTGGGCAGGTCAGTGCAGCCACCATTCCACCCAGAACCCAATTGACCCTGAAATTTCAACGACAGGTTTTGGAATTGATCAATGCCGAGCGAAAAGAACACGGCCTGGCGCCGGTCGAACTCGATCAGTTTGCCTCAACCGTGGCTCAAACCCACGCTGAAGAACTGTCGCGCGAAAATTTTTCGAGTCACTGGAGTCGTGATGGCCGCAAACCCTATATGCGCTATGCTTTTGCTGGTGGCACGGATGCTGCGGCTGAAAATATTTCGTCGTTGTTTGGGGCCAAAATAACAGCCGATGATCCAGCGTTGGACGAATATTTGAATGACATGCACCGGTCGTTGTATGAGGAAACGCCCCCCAATGATGGCCACCGGCAAACCATCCTGAAGCCTCAAAACACCCATGTCGGCATCGGAATTGCCGTCCTGAATGGACAAATCTCACTGGTCGAAGAGTTTCTCTGCCGGTACACGGTTTTTCAGCCATTGCCGGCAATGAAAATTCCCCAGAAGGCTTCGGTTTCACTGGCTGGAAAACTGGCCCGAGCCGATTACAAACTGCGAGGGGTCGAGGTGTATTATGAACCGCTGCCGACACCGCCGGACCTTGCCTGGCTGCGAATCTCGCGTCCGTACGGCCTGCCAGACAAACATACAACGCTACGACCACAACTCACCTCGGGCGATACCTACATTGACGGAACGCGCGGTGAGATCAATCTGGCAGGCGGCGGGGCCTTTCGGTTTACCTTCAGGCCATTTGAGAAAAAGCCTGGGATCTACACGATTGTCACCTGGATAACCACCCGCGAGTTTGAAAAACCCTTCCCGGTGACAAACATTTGTATTCAAGTTGAATAACTGATTGTGTTAGAAATGAAGCATCACGTTTCCACCACAATCGGTTCGTCATCCTCCTCCTGTCAATCGCTTCACACAACCTTTGACTCAACCAGGTGCTTTCTTTCGTTTTATGCTGACCTTGCCTCAGTTTTGCATTGATGAGCGACTTCCCTTTGCCCAAACCATTCCGGCGCCGTGGTACCTTGACCCGGCAGCGCTGGATCTGGAACTGGACCGTATTTTTGCTTCAACCTGGCAACTGGTGGGCCGGACCGAACAGGTAGACGCCCCTGGAAAGTTTTTTACCGCCACTATCGGCAGAGAGCCTGTGGTTGTGGTCTGTGGCAATGACCACCAGATTCGGGCCTTTTCCAATGTCTGTCGCCATCGCGCCGGGCCAGTTTCCACCGGCGCCGGGTCGTGTTCGATCTTTCGCTGCGGCTATCACGGCTGGAGTTATGCCCTCGATGGCCGCCTGATTGGAACACCCGAATTTGACGGCGTCGAGTGCTTTCAAAAAGAAGCCTTCTGCCTGCCTCAATTTCAAGTTGCCACCTGGTTTGGACTGGTGTTTGTCAATTGTGACCCACAGGCGGCACCGCTGGATGAGTACTTTGACGGCATCGCCGACCGAATCATCCCCTTTGACGTCGAAAACATGCGCTATGCGTTTCGTAAAGACTGGTATGTGGACTGTAACTGGAAGGTTTATGTTGATAACTACCTTGAAGGCTACCACATCCCCATCGTGCATCCGGGCCTGAACAAGGAACTCGATTATGCCCAGTACCGGACTGAAACCCGACGCTATTATTCGATCCAGCATTCACCTGTCAAAAATGCCAACCGGATTCGGGTCACCGGCAATCTCGCGACAGATCGAGCTGAGTATTTCTGGATTTTTCCCAACCTGATGCTCAATGTATACCCTGATAATTTTTCCACTAATTTGATCATTCCACTTGGTCCGGAAAAAACACTCACCATCTTCGAATGGTTTTTTCTCGACCCGGAAGAACCACACGTCCAGCAAAAACTCCAGCAACAGGTTGAATTCAGCGACGAAATCCAGATTGAAGACATTCATATCTGCGAGGCGGTGCAGCGCGGGTTAAAGTCAAAAACTTATACCAGCGGGCGATATTCAGTGAAACGCGAAAACGGCGTCCATCATTTTCACCACCTCCTTGGCGAATTTCTCTTTCAAGAATCAAAAGCGCAATCTCTTTCGAAAGGCAATTCATAACCCTATGAGCATACCGAATGAAGAATTATTGATCGCATTTAAGGCCATTCTCGATTCATCGCTCAAAGCGATGGAAGACCGAGTTACCCAACAATTCAACACCAAAATTGATGGCGTTCACTCCGAACTCACCGCCAAAATTGACGGCGTTCACGCTGAACTCACCACCAAAATTGACGGCGTTCACGCTGAACTCACCGCCAAAACCGACAGTCTCCGATCCGAAATGATCGAACGCTTTGATTTTCTCGATCAAAAGATTGAAGCAGTCCGCACTGAACTCTCTGAAAAATTTGAGCTTCTCCAGACTCAGATTGACGCACTGCAGAAAGATCTTGATTACAAAATTGGTCTGGTGACGGCGATGGCCAAAGATCTTTCACGCGATGTGAAAGCATTAAGAGCCTCAATCCAGAATCTTGAGCATGATCTCAGAATTCTTAGCCGTCGGCCCCTGGAAGCTCAATCTGACGCAACACGAGCGCTCGCCCAAAACACACAGCTTTTTGACCAGATTGAACAGCTTGAAAAACGATTTCGCACACTTGAACAACAATTCAAAGCCTTCACCTACAAAAAATGAAGAGTGAAGAAACCGATTAGTGGTTAGTGGTTAGAAATCAACACTTTCGAAGAAGAACCAGTAGCCAAGAACTAACCACTAACCACTAACCACTTTCTTCATTCTTCACTCTTCATTCAAAAAAAGCTCCACCCCTAAAACATAAGGAGTAATTTTTTCATGAGAAAACAAACTTTTGAGCGATTGATACTGCTCGTGGTTCTTTGCCTGTGCCCCTTGATCTCGGATGTGCTGTGGGCTCAAGCATATCGGGGATCCATCGTGGGGATCATTACCGATCAGACCGGCAGTTCACTGGCTGGGGCCACCGTCACGGCGGTCAACGTCAGCACCGGGATCGAACGCTCCACCATCACGGCTGATGATGGGAGCTATCGAATTCCGGAACTGGCTATCGGGACCTATGAAATCCGGGTCGAGCAGTCCGGGTTTAAATCAGCCACCGTGACCAATGTGGTGGTGACCGTTGCCAGCCAGCAACGGGTAGATGCCGTCCTGCAAACCAGCAGCACCGTCTCAGATACAATTGTGGTCGAAGGGTCTGTCCCGCTGGTGGACACCACTACCAACGTGCTGGGAACGGTTTTGCAGAACAAACAAATCAGCGAACTCCCTGTCAATGGGCGTGATTTTCAAAAGCTTCTGATCATCAGCGCTGGGGCCAGCGGTGACCCAAGCGGCGCCGCCGATTCCCCTGGTTCATTTGGATTGTTTAGTTCAAACGGGAACCGTGGCCGGTCCAACAACTATTTGCTGGACGGGACGGATATGAACGATGGGTACCGCAATTTGCCAGCGATTAACCAGGGCGGGGTGTTTGGTGTCCCGGCTACTGTTCTGCCCATCGAGGCGATTTCGGAACTGGTTGTACTTTCAAATTTTGCTCCGGAATATGGTCGGAACTCAGGTGCCGTGGTCAACATCGTGACCAAGTCAGGCACCAATGAATTCCACGGGAGCGTCTTTGAATTTTTCCGAAATAATGCGCTTGACGCCCGAAACTTTTTTAACACCAAGCCCAATCCACAAACCGCGCTCCGCAATAACCAGTTTGGATTTGCGGTCGGCGGGCCAGTTGTCAAAAACAAGACTTTCTTTTTCGTCAATTATGAAGGCCAGCGCGAGCGAGTCGGTCTCAACAGTCTGGCCCGCGTGCCGGATCCGCGTGAAATCGCCTCGCTGGGCGGCGCCACCAATCCAATCATTCAGCAAATCCTGAACCGGAATCCGTGGCCGACGCCAAATATCTCAGTACCGTTGTTTGATCCATCACCCAATGCCAGCGTGACGACACCAGCATTTGCGGATTCTGACAGCGTGATTGCCAAGATTGACCATTCATTCACCACCAATGACCAGATTTCGGGACGCTACTATTTCGGTGATAGCGAACAGAGCTTTCCACTGGCCATCATCGGTGGAAACGTCCTGCCCGGCTTCAATACCAATACCCCGACCAGGGTTCAGGTGTTGTCGCTGTCCTACCTGAAGATCATTTCCAGCACACTGGTCAATGAATTGCGCTATGGCTATAACCGGTATAACCAGGGCTTTTTTGCCCAGGACAGCGATTTTGACCCAAATTCAATTGGGTTAAACACCGGTGTGACCAACCCACGGGCATTTGGCCTGCCGTTTATTCGCATCCGCAATGACGAACTGCTGGGATCTTCCATCGCTCCACTGGGAGCAACGCTTTCGGTGCCACGCGGTCGCATTGCCACCAATAACCAGATTATTGACAACGTTTCCTGGAAATTGAACAAGCACGATTTGAAGTTTGGCTATGAATTCCGCCGAACGTTTGTCAACGGCTTCTTTGACGCCGGATATCGTGGGCGAATTGATTTTGCGTCACTCGAAGACTTCCTGGATGGCCTGCCAAGTGGCGGACGCAGCGCCACTGGTGATTCACAGCGCGGCACGTTCCAAAATTCGCACGGCCTGTATCTGCAGGACAGCTTCCGACTCACCCCAAAAGTGACGCTCAATCTGGGTGTCCGGTATGACTATTTCGGGGTGCTCGGTGAAGAACGCAACCGGTTGAGCAACTTTGACTCGCAACGCGGGCTGTTTCTGACTGACCGGCTCTATGATCGTGACCCGAACAACTTCTCGCCACGTCTCGGGGTGGCCTGGGATGTGACCGGGAAAGGCAAAACCGTCATTCGCGCTGGATGGGGAATTTTCTACGACAGCTTTTCCCAGGATTTCTTTGTTGGTCAGTTGCCGTTTAATACCTTCAATCCTGGGCCAGCGTACAACCCGATTGGCGAATCACCGATTCTCTTCTCATTTTCAGCCGTGGATCGCTTAGTTCCAGGTTCGCCAGTATTTTCAGAATTTCTGGACTCAGACGTGTTTGCCGTGGACAGCAACCTGCGCACGCCGTATGTCCAAAACTTCAACCTCAACTTTCAGCAGGAACTCTTTAAGAACACAGTGCTTCAGGTTGGTTATGTTGGCTCGCAAGGCCGAAAACTCTACCGCTATCGCGACATCAACCAGCCTGGAAACCCAGCCGTCAACCCTGGGCGACCATTTGATAATGGACCATTTGCCCCATCGGGGGGGACATTCTTCTATGTGAACCAGTTTGAAAGCACCGCCGCCTCAAACTACAACTCACTGCAAACCACCCTGACCATGCGCGAACTGCGTGGATGGAACGTTTCAGTGAATTACACCTGGTCACATGCCATTGACAATGCCAGTGACGGACAGGACTTCGTTCCCAACGCCACCCAACCTGACAATAGCTTTCGACCCGATCTGGAACGCGGCAACTCCAACTATGACAGCCGTCACCGATTTGTGGTGTCATTTGTGTATCAGCTTCCAAAATTTGACGTTACCAATCGGTTCATGAACAAGATGGTCAATGGCTGGCAGATGAGCGGGCTGATCACGGTCCGGAGCGGTAATCCATTCCACGTCAACTTCTTCGACGATTTCAACGGCACCGGCGAATTCTTTCCCCGCCCGGAACTGGTGGGCGACCCGTATGCGGGCACCAGCGACCCAGATCGTTTCCTGAACCTGGCGGCCTTCCAGGTGCCATGTCAGTTGGATGCCGACGGGGCCTGTATTCCCGGCACCCAGCAGTTTGGGTCCCTGGGCCGCAACTCCCTGCGTGGGCCAAACTACCGAAACTTCGATTTTTCACTGGTCAAAACCACGAACCTGACGGAACGGCTCAAGCTTGAGTTCCGCGCTGAGTTCTATAACCTGTTCAACCATCCAAACTTTGCCAACCCGCTCCTGCCTAGCTTCCTGGCGGATGCCGGCTTTAACGGCATTGACAGCAACGGACGCGGGATCGGGTACCTGCCGTTGACGGCGACTCCGGACGTCGGCATCGGCAACCCATTCCTGGGCGGCGGCGGCGGGCGCAACATCCAGCTCGTGGCACGGTTTAGCTTCTAATTAGCTAGTAGTCAGTAGTCAGTAGATTAAACCCAGATCGTTGAATCCGTGGAATTCTTGAAAAGGATTGTTCCTAACTGACTCAAATAGAACCAAATCCACTTGACAAGAAATTCACCCCCCCAACGCTCGACTATTGACTACTGACTACTGACTACTGACTACTGACTACTGACTACTGACTACTGACTACTGACTACTGACTACTGACTAAATTATGTTTCTCGGAAAAGTTGTTGGCACCGTCTGGTCAACGCAAAAGGCGCCTGATTTAGAAGGGTTACGCTTTTTGATTGTCCATCCACTTAATCTCAATAAAGAACCGAACACCGACATTGTCGTGGTGGCGGACCGGCTTGGGGCCGGGACGGGTGAACTGGTCCTGTGTGCTTATGGAAAAGCTGCCCGTTCAGCCATGGGAGACCAGGATCTTTCCATTGAAGCGGCGGTCGTAGGCATTGTGGATCGAGTTGACCTTGACTCCGCCAATTGTCGGTCAAATGAACTCAAAGCCGAGGCACGAGAATGATATTGGGCTACCGCCAATTGTTCTCATTCGTGATAAGTACCTTACCGAAAATTTCCAGACATTTTAACCACGAAACACACGAACTACACGAAAAGAATCAACCACTTACCAAATCCAATATCTCAGGAAACTTATGACAAAGTACTTACTGATTGGACTTTGTGGTGTTGTTTTTTCTCTTTTCCCTCTGGCGGCTCTTCCCTCCTTGGCCCTCCCAGGTCAGTCACCCACCCCATCGCCAACGGAAGCTCAGCTCAAAGCCACCTATGCTGAAGCTGTCCGCCTCGCTTTACAAGATCGTCACCCCGCTGAAATCGTTACCAATTTAACCGCCATCACCGAAACCAATACCAGTTTGATGTGGAAAGGCCCGGCTGGGCAAAAAAAAGTGCTGGTTGTCACCTGGGTGGGATCTGATGAATTTGATTCAAAGGTCGGCCACCCCCCCTTCCCGACACGTGAATTGTGGGTTACGGTTGTGCCGGAATTGCAGCGGTTTTGTCGCACCCATCCAGGAGGAAAACCATCCCCCTTGCGAATCAGACAGCTTTTAGGTCTCCCTCCCGATTACCACGTCACCAAATTTGTCGAAGTCTGGGTTTCGCCAAATGACCTGTTTCGGCCCAGCCCCGACCCGGAAATCACCGACAGCCGTGCTGAACTCAACCTTGAAAACACAATCCGCACCCGACAAATAAGCTGTGATCATTTCGAATGGTTCACCAGGAACCTACGCGGGATGTATCAAACTCCAAATGGCCCTGGATTTCCCTGGACCCGCCTCGGCTACACCTATGACTGGGGGAACCCACAGAAACACATTGGGTTAAGCGAGTTTGTCGTTCGCAGAGGTGCCAGTGTTGAAGTCCGCCAGGTCATCCCAACCGATAGTTACATTCAGCAGTGACATCAATTTCTCCAACAATTTTTTGTTTGGAAGACTCATCGCCTTCAATCAACGGAGAAAGGTCAAGAGCTCTGCCTTGAGATGGATCTGGTTCTCTCAGTTTGACCTGAACTGACATTTGAGGCCGCCTCAAGGCGGAACTCTGAACTCGATCCCAATTTCCAGACAAAAAAATTGCCAGGGGCTCAAACTCGCCAGAACCAGCCCAGATGCGATACAGTTACAGTCTCATCCTCATTCCAGCTTTCATTTGACTGAACCCATGATGACTGTAATCGCCTTGATTGGTCTGTGTCTGTTCACGACCAGGGTGGAAGCCCAACAACCAGAACCGGACCTTCCCCGAGCCAGTTCAGTTCGCGGACGGTATGTTCCGGCTGACCTGTCGCCCTTTTCGACTGATGTCCAGGCGGCGATAACTCGTACCGAAAATATTGCCAAACCGCCCACCTTTGATCCCGCCACCATCCGGGAATTCTCTCTCAAGAAGGCAACCTCTTTAGATGGAGCGAATCAGAACCCGGTAGTCAGCTTTAAACAAATGATTTCGGGCGTTCCCGTTGGTGGCAGCCTGCAAATGGTCAAACCGCACGTGATCGTTCCTCCCGAATATCTGAGAACCATCGAACAACTCATTCGGTTGAATTTGTCGCTTCCGATTTATGCGCGGAATATGACTTCGACCACGACGGTTGCCTACACGTTCACCGTGTTGCACAATGGCCAGATCACCGATTTTGACAAAGAACGAACCACGGGAAGCCCCGCCCTCGACAATGTGGTTCAAAACGCACTTCGCTCGATCAGCCCATTAGAATCACCCCGAGGGATTGTCCTCACACCAGAAAACACGTCGCAACCGCTCGCTCGATTGCGGTTCTCATTGACGTATCGGCCAGGATCTTAATTCAGGGGTCAGGGGTCAGGGGCATAAGCGCCAGGATAAGAAAGCTCGTGCTCTTTCCGGTGGCATTCAATGATGTTCTTGTCGGGGTTGGGTCTCGTTCTGGCCGGGTCCGTGGGCTTCGCACCACGGCTATTACACGACGACCCTAACCACTAACCACTAGCCACTAGATGGTTTCTTCATTCTTCATTCAAAGCCTATGCCTACGCCTTCAGTTTTTTTGCGGCGAGCCAGGGGGAAATTCTCAATCATTTTGGCGCTCTTGATTGGATTCAATGGCCTTATGCCCGTTGCGTCAGCTCATGAACGCGACACAGTCACGCGCAGACGGAGAGTGACTGAACCGGCTCCGGCAGTAAAAACCAAACTGCCCGGCTCGGAAGACACCAAATCCAGACCTAAAGAGCGTGAAAAGCCTGATTTTCGGCGAAATGAGCCAGACTCAATGCCGAAAGGAACTTCCCAAAAAAACCCGAATCGTCAAACTGAAGAACCTGAGATTCGGATTGGGTTGGTGACAAACGCCGATTTTGTCTCGATTACCTGTGATGGGCCAATTGCTCGACTGGATGATGACACTTCTTTCGAACCTGAGTTCCTGGCTGACAAGAAAATCACCGTGCTGCTCAATAATGGTGAATCACGCCGCAATCAGCGTGGGAAAACCTATCGAGTACAGGTGGCAAGCTTTAAAACCCCCAAAGAAGCTGATTCCTTTGCCCGCAAACTTGGCAAAACCTTTGAAGAACCCGCCCAGACCCAGTTTGATCCCAAAACCAAAGAATATGCCGTCAGCCTTGGCGAGTATGAGTCGTCCTCGGATGCCCAGGTCCTGATGGTCCGCGTGCTCAACGCCGGGTATCGCAAGCCGTGGGTTGAACGCGTTGACACGCCCTCATCCTTGACCAAAAAGGACAGGCCCGAATGGAAGCTCCGCACAATTTCCGGCACGGGTGATGAGGTGGTGGCTAATTCCACCAAAGTGACCTTTGTGGCACTTGAACCAGAGACGGCGCCACTCAAATATTTGAATTCAACCTATCGTGGAAAACTTGAGGTCTCGCTCAACCGTCGCCAGAAAATGACCGTGGTCAATGCGTTGCCGATGGAGGAATATGTTCGCGGCGTCGTGCCAAACGAGCTTTCGCCCAATGTTTTTCCCAAACTCGAAGCCCTCAAAGCCCAGGCCGTGGCGGCCCGAACCTATGCCGTCCGCAATAAAGGGCAGTTTTCCGAGGAAGGGTTTGATTTGTTGCCAACCGCCCTGTCCCAGGTTTACGGAGGCCGCTCAACTGAACATCCACTCACCAACCGGGCGGTCGAAGAAACTCGCGGCATGGTGGCCATGTATCAGGGTGAGCCAATCAACGCGCTCTATACCTCGACCTGTGGTGGTCGAACCGAGGATGTTGAATTTGTTTTTGGAAAGCCAGTTCCCTACCTCAAAAGCGTGGTGACGGGCCCGCAAGAACGCATCCACCACACCAACCACTGGCTTGAATCAGGTCGGCGACTGGAAAACCTGACGGATATCAATGGCCGACCACTGACGCGTGAACTGGCACTGCTGGCGGTGGCCAAATTTGATTCATTCGACAAGGTCTCCACGTCATATTTGACCGGGCAGGTTTCACAGCGCGAATGCCTTGACTGGGCCGATCATCTTTCGACGCTTGCCCGCCGCAAGCCGGTTTCCGATGTTCCAAAAGTCGCCACTGATTTGGGTGGGTTTGCCCGGTTACTCTTAAATGCCCTGTATGGATCAGAATCACCCGCCCGATTGCTCACCGAAGACGATGCCGAATATCTGCTTGGCCCGGAACACACGACCATTCCAACCGGGTACCTGCTCGATGTCGCTTTTCTGGTCAAAGAAGGCGTCATTCGGCCTTACAGTGACGGCACCCTCAAAGGCCGCAGCACACTGACGCGCGGCATTGCACTGGGTATGCTGGCCCGAGCGGCAGCAATGAAGGGCATTCCAAAACTTGAATCTGGAACGGCCCGACCCTATGAAGGCAGACACCTGGTCATTCGGGGTGGAAAAGGTAAAGACGATGTAGACTTTGACCTTGGGTCACGCCTTTTTCTGTTCCGAAAGCTGGGTGGCGACTGGGTGGCAACATCACGTGCCGAATTGATTGGCGGCGAAACAATTGGCTTTCACCTGGATGACCGCGAACGCGTTGACTACCTGGAAATTTCCCCAGCCGCCAATGGTGCCGCCAGTGACCGCTATTCTCAATTTTCCTGGTGGGATGTCCGAATGACGCCCGACGAACTGCGGACCCAACTGGCTAAAAACAAAATCGCCGTCGGGCAGGTGATTGATATACAGCCGGTGAAATATGGCAGGTCCAACCGTGTCGCCTCGTTGGAAATTGTCGGCACTGAACGCACCACAGTTGTTGACGGTCTGCGGATTCGTTCGGTGCTGGGAGTCCGTGAAAGTTTATTTGTGATTGACCGCACGCTTGATGAAAAGGGACGGGTGACCCAGTTTCGGCTCCGCGGACGCGGATGGGGTCACGGTGTCGGCATGTGTCAGGTCGGCGCCTATGGTCTCGCGGTTGAAGGTTATCGTTTTGACCAGATCTTAAAGCACTTTTATACTGGCATTGAGTTAAAGCGGATATATTGATCGGAAGCCCAAGATTTACCAAAGCACAATTTTCTTACTTGTTACCTCCCTTTTGTTTTTCTCAAACACAATTTACAAATACGGAATTGCTATAAAAACTGGTAAGAGGATTCAACCTCTGCTATGGTATTAGCCATCGTTCTGCTGTTAGAAATTTCTCCTACTCACAAAACAATTAAAGAGATCTGGTGGACGTGGCGTTCTTGCCTTGATGTATTTTCCGCGTCTCACTTTTCATCCTGATGTGAGGTAACAAGCAATGGAGTCAAAACCGATTTCCGCCCGAAAAAACCGTAAGAATACTCACCTAAAGAAATCCAACCATCCATATATGACCAGAATCGTCCGATTCATAAACGTGCCAGAGCCATTCAGGACGGTGCTTTTGGTGGGAGGAGTACTTTTATTGTTGAGTGCTACTCTCTATCGGGTCAACTCCACAACCCATTTGGAACCTGAACGTGAACAGTCAGTAAACCTTCAGCCAGACCACCCGGTTCAGCGACAGGTTGCCTTGACTGATTATCGCGGTAACCAGGTTTTGACCTTCACCACTTCAGGCACGGTCGATCCCTTTGCTCAGCAAGCCATCCCCATTTCTTACTCTTATTACGACACGGGATATAGACGGACGATGATAGATGCCAGTGGAACAACCCAGTACACTTATGATGCCCGTGATCGTTTGCTGACAAAGAAAACCCCTCAAGGAATGCAGCAATTCTTTGTTTGGAAAACAAAAGCCAAAAAAGATAAACTGAAGGGATGACAAACACCAAACAACCGGGAATCAAAGAGCGAACATTTGAAGAAATCTTCGGGAAAGTCAGCGCGAAGTTTGATGAAATCGAGGA
>JACQXX010000025.1 GCA_016208495.1 Acidobacteriota bacterium
CTCAAATTCCTCCGGCAGTAAGCTTGTCCAATCCAATACCTTGATTGGGTTCTTCTTGATTTCGCTGTATCTTAAGTTTCCCATCTTTGAGCCTCCTTTTTAAAGAAGGATCAGTATATCATAAATCGTAATAACCTTTAGTATACTCCGACAGGTCTTCGGCTCCGTTCCCAATTCATTTCCTGAAAGAAGTTCAAAATTATGTTTCGTCACTGGGTTTTTTCCTTCCTCTTCATTATCAGTCTCGGGGTTCTCCTCGGTGTGCATACTTCGGTTCATGCCCAGTATCGGCAACTTGAAGAACCTCCTCCAATGCAGGGATCACCTGAAATCCTGAAAAAAATCGGGATTGATCAAAAACTCAACGCTCAAATCCCACTCACCCTGCCTTTTAAGGATGAAACGGGGCGTGATATCTCATTGCAAGAATACTTTGGAACCAAACCGGTTATCCTGGCACCTGTGTACTATGAATGCCCAATGCTGTGTACCCTCACCATCAATGGCGTTGTTCAATCTCTGGACCAGCTCAAAACCGTTGCGGGAAAAGATTTTCTGGTGGTGGCGGTCAGTTTCAATCCGCTTGAAACTCCAGAACTGGCGATGAAAAAGAAGGAAAACTACCTGCAAATGTATAATCGGCCAGGGAGTGAAGCCGGCTGGCACTTCCTGACCGGTCCAGAATCTTCAATTAAGCAGTTAATGGATTCTGTTGGGTTCCGCTATGCCTGGGATGAATCAATTAAGCAGTATGCCCACGCCAGCGGCGTGATTTTGCTCACTCCCCAGGGCAAGGTCTCAAAGTACTTTTATGGCGTTCAATACCCCCCCAATGAATTACAAGCCAGTCTCACTGAGGCAGGCAAAAGCCAGATTGGAAAACCGGCTGACCCTGTATTGCTCTATTGTTTTCAGTATGATTCAGCCACGGGGAAATATACGCTGATTACCCGCAATGCCATGAAAGTTGGCGGGGTGATCACGGTGCTGGGGCTCGTTTCTTTTATCGGACTGATGCTCTATCGCGAACGAAAACACGCCCACCGCTAAAATCCCCACTCCTGATTGGAAAAAGGCAAAGGCTGGCACAAACACAGTCTTTGCCTTTTTCTTTTCCAGATCAATTATCTTGACTTTGACCACAGTGGTGCGGTTTAGTGCAACGTATCTTCCAGGGGCTGAATCCACTGTGTGGCTGCACAGTTTCCGAAACAATCACATCATCATTCAGCAATCATCCTCAAATATATGAACCGCACACGATTTTTTGCCCAGACCATGCTTGGGGTGTTTGTGCTGACCTTCCTGTGGGTCAGTTTAGCGACCGCCCAGTCCTATTCATATCCGCTCTATCAAGGACGAACTGCGGTTGAATGGGGTTCGTTGCTAACCGATGCCAGCCCGAGCATTCGGGCCACAGCAGCCGATTCACTCCGGCGAATGGGAGTCAATGCTCGCCCGGCCCTGGCACACCTGACCAAAGCGCTTTCTGATTCCAATCCAGATGTGATTGAGAATGCCGTCTGGGCTTTAGGCTTTATTGGGAAAGAAGCTGAGCCGGCACTCCCACAAATAAAAGCCGTCATCCACTCGTCGCATCCCGCTAAAGTTCAAACGGCAGCCATCGCCGCCATTGGACTGATTGGAACATCGGATGCTGAAACCGTTGCCCTTTTGACCCGAGCCCTCCACCATGAATCGAGTCAGGTTTGCAGTGCGGCGGCGCTGGCTCTTGGAGCTCTCGGCCAGTCATCAGCACCTGCTATTCCAGATTTGATTGAACTCACCCAGGACGCGGAGCCAATCGTTTGCCACAGTGCGGTGATTGCCCTGGGTCGAATCGGGTACCCTGCTGAAGCTGCCTTGCCTGCCCTGCGGGATTTAGCAACCAATTCGAACAAACAAATCCGACGCGATGCTGAAATGGCGGTCAATCGAATTGAACAGGAGTTAACTCGTCAAGGGAGACCCCCATTAAACTCCACCACAATCGCCCGCACCCAGCCGCCGCCAGCCCCTAAGCCAGTACCAGTGACACCCCCAGCCAAACCCAGTAAAGCCAGCGCTATTATTGATGAAGACTTTCGCCCAACACGGCCAAAAGAAGATTCCCTTCGGATCCCTAAAGGTGAAGCGTCAGTGTCTGAATCACCTGCCGTGACCATTGTGCGCCCGGTTCGGATTCTTTCCAGTGACAAACCCCGGTATACCGAACTGGCAGCTCGCCATAAGGTTGCCGGCGATATCGTGCTCAACGTTCAATTCAAAGCCGATGGTACGATTGGTGAGATTGAAGTGGTGAAAGGACTTGGGTACGGCCTTGATGACAGCGCCATTCAAACGGCAAAACGTCTCAAATTCCAGCCTGCCGAACGCAATGGTCAACGGGTTGATAGCGTGAGCAAAGTTCAATATTCGTTTGTGCAGATCAACTGAAAGATCCCGGGTTCTTTAAGGGATAAGGGATGAGGATGAAAAAAATCACCCTGTCACCCTGTCACCTTGTCACCCTGTCATCCTGTCACCCGGTCACCTTGTCACCTTGTCACCTTGTCACTCCCATGTTTCACCGAATCGAAGTTCACCAGGGCGATATCACCAAACTGGTGGTAGATGCGATTGTCAACGCGGCGAACAGTTCGCTGCTGGGTGGTGGCGGGGTGGATGGTGCCATCCATCGGGCGGCTGGCCCCGATTTGGTCTTTGACTGTCGCCTTCTGGGTGGATGCCCAACCGGACAAGCCAAAATCACCAAAGGCTACCGGCTACCAGCAAAATTTATCATTCATACCGTTGGCCCCGTTTGGAATGGTGGTCATCAGGGTGAACCGGAACTGTTGGCCCTGTGTTATCAAAACAGCTTGAAACTCGCCGCCGCCAATGACGTGAAAACGATTGCGTTCCCGGCAATCAGTTGTGGGATCTATGGTTATCCAATCCAACAAGCAACTGCAATCGCCCTGGCGGAAACCTGTCAGTTTCTCAAAACCCATGACTGTCCGGCTAAAGTATTCTTCACCTGTTTTGAATCCTCTGTATATCAAGCCTATCAAGATGAACTTCAAAAAATCTCCCATCTCAACCTCCCCTGACGCTCCCAGACGGGCCTGATTTTTTCACATCCCGCTCTTCAGTTTCCAAGACGCAATGCGTAAATCAACCGATTTAATATAAACCGATCACAATCCTGGTTTGCACCAACAACCCCTAAAAAAATCAAATTGATACAGATTTTTTAGTGAGTTGGCGTTCGAATCCGGAACTGCGTCAACAATTCAAATCTATCTCGGCTGACTGGTATTTCTTTGCATAAAGTTTACCAGAAAAAATGCGAGAAAGCCCCGACCTCAACTGCGAAACGGTCGGGCGGGGATGAATCGCAGCCGAAAAAAGAGTTGCCCCATTGAGACGGCAAGTTTATAGTGTCACCACACCGTCAGCCTTTGAAAGCAACTCAATCCGAAGAGCCGAAACGCCCGGAGACGGTGCGATTGAGCTTGAAAGCGACTGGCTCCCAGCGAGCCGGTCACTGACCTCCTGGATCGACGGAAAAGGGGTCGTGACTCTTGACGAAGCACGATCCGGTATCCATCGCCATCGAACCTTGGCGTCCGGCCTGAAAGCAATTTCAGGACCATGCGCGGTCGGTTCAGGATTGGTGGACTTGTCACAGATGCAACAGCGGGAACTCGGTTCCCAAACCGGTCCGCCACCGACCGGCAGAGCGTCTCGCGCGACACCTGGAAAAGGCAACTTAGAGCCGTCTGCTCCGAGCAGGAACGGAAGCGGTTGTCCGGAACAGGGAGAATCCCCTACCTCAACCGCGTAGCGGTAGGGAGGGGAGGTTCAATTGACGGTATCCGTAACATTTAGATAACGTAACCCAACATTTGCTCTTACTTTAGACGTTCTTCCATCGCCCTCAAACTCCCTTCAACTTCAGGCAAATTCTCAACCCTCAGTCGTCACTAGCCAGCGACTGTTGGTGGCAAGAAATGATTTCAGCCAGAATGTTTTTGGTGCTATGAGGATTCCCGCGTTGGAAGAATGTTTCACGAAAGATCAAGTCCAAATCTTGTTGCCAGTCCTCCCCCTCTACTCATTTCCCTGGCTGGCAACCAGAACGCTTGTGTTCTGACGCGGAAGTGCCCCTTCTTACACTGCGTCATTCAACCACCTCCCTGTTGGGACTACTCCCTTGAAATTTCAAGAACGTCAAGCATCCACTTTGGTATGTGTAATACCAACTCACGTGTGAGGAGATTTGGAAATGACAAATCAACCTGGTTATTCCCGAACAGCACTCGCCTGGGTACGCAGAATGTCACAAGCATTGTGTGTTCCGGCGATGATTCTGTTTTGTCTGGCCACAACGTTTGCTCAAACTGATTCCGCTCGTTTGCAAGGAACGGTTGCGGATCAAAATGGCGGCGTTTTGTCAGGCGCGACCATCACGGTGACCAATTTAGGAACCAACCGTGAAGTTTCGGTTCAATCCAGCGAAAGCGGCGACTATATTGTTCCGGCCCTGGCACCTGGCCGCTATAAAGTCGAAGTCAAGCTGGCAGATTTTAAAACGCTTAATCAAGAAATCACGCTTGAAATCTCACAGGTTGCCGGCGTGAATTTTACCCTCGAACCAGGCGGAGTCAGCGACGTGGTCATTGTTTCGTCGGATGCCCCACTGGTTGAAACTGGAAGTTCCGCCGTTGGCGAAGTGATTCAAGGCCGCCAGGTCACCGAATTGCCGCTCAATGGTCGAAATTTCACCCAACTGGCAACTCTCGTCCCCGGTGTCAACCGCGGGATTCCAGATGGAGCGGCGTCAGGGGCTGGGAACCAGGCCGAAACCTTCCGGAATGGAAACACGGGTGGTGCCGCGTTGTCGGTCAACGGTCTCCGCGAGCAAGCCAACAACTTCACCCTTGATGGAACTGACAACAACGAATCACTCGTCAACACCATCATCTTCTTCCCGCCGGCAGAAGCCGTGCAGGAATTTCGTGTTCAGACCAGCGTCGCGCCGGCTGAATTCGGACGCGCCGGCGGTGCGATTGTGGGTGCCACCATCAAGTCTGGTACCAACGAACTGCATGGCAGCGTGTTTGAATTCCTGCGCAACGACAACCTGGATGCGCGTCCAACCTTTGCCCAGCAAAAAGCTGAATTCAAACGCAATCAGTTTGGGTTCACCATTGGTGGGCCAATCATCAAAGACAAACTTTTTGTGTTTGGTGACTATCAGGGATTGCGCCAGTCACTGCCGCTCAACGTTGACTTTGCTTCGGTGCCAACCGCAGCCATGCGCAACGGTGATTTCTCACAATTGCTGAACCCAGCTTCTTCTGGTCTTCCAGGCCCGATCATCATCCGTGATCCACTGACTGGAGATCCGTTCCCAGGAAACGTTATTCCGTCAACCCGAATTAACCGGGTGGGCCAAAACTATCTGAACGCCTTCCCAGCGCCAAACAATGGTTCGCAAGTCCAGGGCAACTACATTGCCCAGCGGGTTCAGAGCCAGAACGACGATAACTTCGACGTTCGCATGGACTGGTTTATGAGCGAAAAGGATCAGTTGTTTGGTCGTTTCAGTTTTGGTGAAACTGATTCCATCACCACGTCCCGCCTGCCAGCGTTGCCAGCCGGATTTGGTTCTGGAACACAGTTTAACAATGCCCGTGGATTCACCCTGGGTGAAACCCACACGTTTTCGCCAAACCTGATCAATGAATTTCGATTTGGGTTTATTCGTGTATTTTATGGCTATCAGCCTCCATTCAGTGATCAGACCGTGTCAGCCGACCTCGGAATTCCAAATGCCAACACCAGCCCGTTGCTGGGTGGGGGCGCACTGATTGGTGGATTTAATGGTCAGATCGAATACACCGGTGACTTTGGTCCGTACCTGGTGCCCCAAAACACCTTCCAGTATGCTGACACGATGACCTATATCCGAGGCAATCACAATGTGCGCTTTGGGTTTAACATCATTCGGCGTCAGGTCAACCTGTTCCGTCCAAACCGTGGAAAAGGGTTCTTCTTTATCGGCCCAGGCACCGGCAACACCACCGGGTATGAAGTATCGGAATTGCTGGCCGGGTTCATTGACAACTACACCATTGGTACACCCTTTGGAACAGTTGGCACCCGGAACTGGGAAACAGGCTACTTCATCCAGGATGACTGGCGCGTCAACCGCAAACTGACCGTCAACGCCGGTTTGCGCTATGACCTGTACACCTTCCCGGTCGAAGTGGCTGATCGCCAGGCAAACTTTGATATCTCAACTGGACGCCTTCTGGTTGCCGGCGACGGCAACTCCCGAAGCCTGGTTCCAACCGATAAAAACAACTTTGCGCCCCGCCTGGGCTTTGCTTACGACTTTGCCGGCGACGGCAAAACCGTCCTGCGTGGCGGCTATGGGTTGTTTTACTTCCTGGATCGCGGCGGGATTGATAACCAGCTCGCTCAAAACCCACCGTTCTCTGGGTTTGCCCAGTTCAACTTTAATGATGGTGTTCGCATCACGCTGGGTGGACGTGGACCAGATGGCAATGGCCGCACCGGTTCGCTTGATTCACGCAATGCCACCGGGCCACTCCCATTGGGGAACTTCACCAACCTGAACCTCAATAATCCAAGCGGTGTAACCGTATTTGCCCAACCTGATACCAATGTCAATTCCTATGTTCAGCAATGGAGTATGCAGGTTCAACGCCAGTTGAATTCTGAAACAGCGTTGAGCATTGGCTATGTTGGAACTCAGGGCAAAAAACTGGTGACGTACTACAACCTGAACCGCAACTTCTTTAATGCTCGCGGCGGCGCCCGTCAATTCCCGAATCTGGGCGATGTGAACGTGGCGGAATCGCGTGGAAATTCAATTTACCACTCACTGCAGGTGCAGTTGGAACGTCGCTTGACCAAAGGCTGGCAGTATTTGATGTCCTATACCTGGGGTCACGCGATTGATGATTCGAAGAGCGGTTTTTCTTCCAGCAACCAGCCGCAGGATGTCCGGAACTTCCGGCTTGAACGCGGCAGCGCCGATGTTGATTCACGGCATCGGTTTGTTTTCAGTTCACTGTATGAACTGCCATTCGGTCGTGGCCGCCAGTTTGGCGCCAACATGAACCGGGTGGCTGATTTGTTCATCGGTGGCTGGCAACTGAACGGGATTTTGACCCTCCAGAGCGGATTCCCATTTGACCTCAACACCAATGGCAATCCGGGTCAGGTCCGTCCAGACCTCATCGGAAGCCCAAGTGTCAATTCCGACACCGTAGACCGTTACCTGGTTCGCGGACAGTTCCGCGAAGTTGAAAAGAACGGTGACGGTGTGTTCCTGCGTCCTGGCGGCGCTGGGCGTAACTTCCTGGTTGGTCCAGGCACCAAGAACTTTGACCTGTCACTCTTCAAGAGCTTCAGCATCACGGAGCGGATTCGCACTGAATTCCGCACCGAATTCTATAACCTGACCAACACACCACAATTTTCACAACCCAACGCCAACGTCAGCGATGGGAACTTCGGTCGCATCCTGGGCACCCGCCTGGGCACCAACCGACAGATTCAATTCGCCTTGCGCGTGGTGTTTTAACTGAAAGGATGGGGAGTCCTGGGAGGAACCGGGCCTTGCACCCGCTCCTCCCACCCCGTCCACTTCACCCAGCTCTCAAGTCAGGGGATTCCACATGTCACACGGCACACAAATCAGAAAGAAGTTGGCACCCCAGCCATCCCGGTGGCGACTTTCAATCCTGTGCGTTGGTTTGATTCTTTTTCCGCTGACGTTCTTCAATCCTCCGCTCAGGTTGGTTTCCGCAGCATCTCCTCATTTCCAAAAAGCAACGCCTCAAATCCTGAAAGCTGAGCCACCAAACTGGTGGACAGTCTCCAGACCAACCACGATTCAGGTCCTTTTGACCGGAACCAATTTCAACAAGGCAAAAGTCCAAACTTCAACCAAAGGAGTTTCAGTTGGTCAAACTTCGGTTTCCCCAAATGGAAAATACCTGTTCTGTGATCTGGTGCTCACTCCCGAAGCAACTGCCGGGTCAGTCGAGCTACAAATCACGGCTGATTCAGCAACGATTCGAAAATCCTGGCCATTATTTTCGCCCCTCCCGCGTGAGGGAAATTATCAAGGTCTTTTGCCATCTGATGTTGTGTATTTAATTATGCCGGACCGGTTTGCCGATGGAGACCCCTCCAACAACGAGCCAGCCGGTCCTGGCCAAACCTATAACCCCAGGGAATCTCGCATGTACCACGGCGGAGACCTGCGGGGAGTGATTCAACACCTCGATTATTTAAAAGAACTGGGTGTCACCGCGATCTGGTTAACCCCAGTCTATGACAATACCGACACCAAAGGCGATGTCTATCATGGCTATCACATGACTGACTTTTTTGATGTCGAAGAGCATTTTGGAACGATGGCCCTCTATCAGGAATTAACCCGCGAAGTTCACAAACGCGGCATGAAGTTGATCCAGGATATCGTTCCCAACCATTCGGGACCCGATCACGAGTGGGTCAAAAACCCTCCCTCCAAAACCTGGTATAACGGAACCCTTCAGAAACACCTTGACTGCTCGTTTGATACTCCGGTGTTACTTGACCCGAAAACCCCAAAGAAAACGCGCCGGCTGGTCACAGAGGGCTGGTTTGCCGGAACGTTGCCGGACCTCAACACGCTTGATGCCAGGTATCGGACCTATTCGCTGCAAAACACCCTCTGGTGGTTGAATATGACCGGGCAGGACGCGCTCAGAATTGATACTTATCCCTATGTCGAACGTGCGTTCTGGCGCGACTGGCAAAAAGGACTCGACGCTGAATTTCCAACCGTGACCGATTTTGGAGAGATTCTGGTCGGAGATCCCAAAGTGGTTTCCTTTTTCAAAGGAGGAAAAACCGGATGGGATGGGATTGATACCGGTCTCAAATCCGTTTTTGATTTTCCCCTGGCCTTCGCCATTCGTGAATTTTGCGCTGACGATACCAAACAAAGTTCACGCATAACTGACATTCTGGCTCAGGATGCCCTCTACGGAGATGCCTCGACGCTGGTCACGCTGGTCAATAATCATGATGTCTCCCGGTTGATTCAGGACGCCAAAGGTGACAGCCGCCGGCTCCGTCTGGCCCATGCCATTCTGTTGACCCTCAGGGGAGTACCCCAACTCTACTATGGTGACGAAATTGGCATCATGGGCGGGAATGATCCGGATAACCGGCGCGATTTCCCAGGTGGTTTTGGTGGATCGGTCAATGCCTTTGATCCAGCTCAAAGAACAGCCGAACAGGCTGCAATTTGGAATGACCTCCAAAAACTGCTGACCATTCGCCGTGAGCACCCCACCCTTCAAACCGGAAACCATACCAATGTTCTGGTCAAAGGTCGCTCGCTGGCCTATATCCGGTCGGACGCGAAGGAAAAATTGCTGATTGTGATCAATGGAAAATCAACCGACGACCGATTGCCCCTTTCTCTCTCTCCCCAACTTCCCAACGGAAGTAAACTTACCCCCATTGCAACACCAGGCCAGACACTCGAGGTCGGCGCTGCTGGCGTTGAGATTTCTCTCGGCGCCCTCAGCTATCAAATTTTTGTGATTGGTCAGTAGTCAGTAGTCAGTAGTCAGTAGTCAGTAGTCAGTAGTCAGTAGTCAGTAGTCAGTAGTCAGTAGTCAGTAGTCAGTAGTCAGTAGTCAGTAGTCAGTAGTCAGTAGTCA
>JACQXX010000026.1 GCA_016208495.1 Acidobacteriota bacterium
AGCCCGACCAAACCGAGCCCATCAGGGATTGAAACATCCAGGCAGAAAACCAGTTCTTTCTTAGCTCTGGCTAGCCCGACCAAACCGAGCCCATCAGGGATTGAAACTCCGTGATTGATAAATTCGGCAGTGAAATCCTGCTAGCCCGACCAAACCGAGCCCATCAGGGATTGAAACGAAATAGATTCCCATAAGCTGGGTTTGACTCAACTCTAGCCCGACCAAACCGAGCCCATCAGGGATTGAAACCGGTTGCCCCGGCCAGCCACCGCCGCATGTGCTCCCTAGCCCGACCAAACCGAGCCCATCAGGGATTGAAACACTCACGGTTGCACCGCCAAGCTCTAATAGTTCTCTAGCCCGACCAAACCGAGCCCATCAGGGATTGAAACCCATCAACCCTAGCCCGACTGGACGCCATTTTTTCTAGCCCGACCAAACCGAGCCCATCAGGGATTGAAACTGGAAAGTCTTCATAATCATGAATAGCAAACTCTTCTAGCCCGACCAAACCGAGCCCATCAGGGATTGAAACAGATCTATACACCGTGGAGTTTCTTTTCGATTGACCCTAGCCCGACCAAACCGAGCCCATCAGGGATTGAAACGAGCCCATCAGGGATTGAAACAGGATTTCACTTAAAGTGGCCGGGCCGCCAGAATCTAGCCCGACCAAACCGAGCCCATCAGGGATTGAAACCGGCCTCAGCCAGTCGTGCGCCCCGCTCTTCCTGCTAGCCCGACCAAACCGAGCCCATCAGGGATTGAAACTGGTTTTGGGGTATCATCTTTCCCTTGTTTTAGTCGCTAGCCCGACCAAACCGAGCCCATCAGGGATTGAAACATAATCATGAATTGCAAACTCTTCATGATTGCCTCTAGCCCGACCAAACCGAGCCCATCAGGGATTGAAACTGGAGAGGTTAATTTCCCTTTCCCTTTCAAGTTTTCTAGCCCGACCAAACCGAGCCCATCAGGGATTGAAACTTGCAACCAACGTTTCAAAACGGAAAAATTTTCGCTAGCCCGACCAAACCGAGCCCATCAGGGATTGAAACAATTTAAATAGAAAAGAACTTAGGATACTTCTTGACTAGCCCGACCAAACCGAGCCCATCAGGGATTGAAACTATCGGGCTGCCGGTGATAGCCGCCCTAGCGCCGCTAGCCCGACCAAACCGAGCCCATCAGGGATTGAAACCCGAACTAAATCATAAAGCTTCTCTTTCGCTTTACTAGCCCGACCAAACCGAGCCCATCAGGGATTGAAACAACCGTGCTTGCTCCGTCAAATGCCATCGTTGGCTAGCCCGACCAAACCGAGCCCATCAGGGATTGAAACCTTTTTGAAGATGAAATTATCACTTTCCCTTCGGAACTAGCCCGACCAAACCGAGCCCATCAGGGATTGAAACGAAAATGAACCGGCAAAAAATTCTAAAAAGCTTCCTAGCCCGACCAAACCGAGCCCATCAGGGATTGAAACAGAGGGAAATTGACGAACCGCTACACTGTGCCGCCTAGCCCGACCAAACCGAGCCCATCAGGGATTGAAACATAAATTGGTATAATCAATTCGGCGGGCATAATGGCTAGCCCGACCAAACCGAGCCCATCAGGGATTGAAACTGTAGGTGCCGCTCTTGTACGAAAAGGTGTCGCCGCTAGCCCGACCAAACCGAGCCCATCAGGGATTGAAACTTGCAACCGGGCTGACAACCGGCTTGGGCCACATTCTAGCCCGACCAAACCGAGCCCATCAGGGATTGAAACACCTTTCTTTGGAGGGGGAGGGGCACTACCTTTCTAGCCCGACCAAACCGAGCCCATCAGGGATTGAAACAATTTGCCCCAAACCTCCGCCGAGGCTTCGTACTCTAGCCCGACCAAACCGAGCCCATCAGGGATTGAAACCGGCTGTACCTGGGTCTTCGGCTGTTGTCCTTGCTAGCCCGACCAAACCGAGCCCATCAGGGATTGAAACATCACGGAGACCCTGACGGATGGTCCCAAGCCGACCTAGCCCGACCAAACCGAGCCCATCAGGGATTGAAACTCACCTGAAGTGACCGCCTTTGTCGGGCAGTCCTTCTAGCCCGACCAAACCGAGCCCATCAGGGATTGAAACTTTGGATGAGTTGGGCTGCGCTAGCCAACTCTGTGGCCTGGCCCGACCAAACCGAGCCCAAAGAACCTCACTCTTTTTGAAAGTAGATCCGCCCCCAATTGGAATTGATTGTCTGATTGAACAGCTTAAAGTTGGTGACCGTGTCAGTCGTGTTGTTCAAAAGATCATTCCACAAGCCGTTGGTTGAGAAGGGGATGTCAACCTGCTGGTCAGCGTCAGAGTAATTGAGAACGATGATGAATCGTTCAATCCTTCCGTCATCTGCATTGCCCCACCGATGGTAAATAACAATGTCTTGATCGGGAAAGACCCCATATCCATCTTCAGAATTGGATGGGTACGGGAAGAAGTTTGCTGAGCGCAACGATGGATGTTGTGTTCGAATATCTGTAAGGCGCTGGTAAAGCCCAAATAAAGATGCGCCGATATTGTCGCTTCCATCCGCCTGCCACCGGAGCGGGCGGGGAATGACCCGGCCTGGGCCGTCTCCGGGTAAAGATTCCTCCTGGCCAAATTCCTGACCGTTGTGGAGCAGCACCGCTCCGGGAGAAGTCAGCAGGGCAATGACTGCTGGCTGAGTTTTGAACCAGCGATTTCGACTTCCAACCTCATGCGTAAGGGATGAATGATCGTGATTCTGAAGGTAGGTCACTGGACACTTTCCTGGTTGGAAATCCAGATTTGAATTGAGAATTCGCAGGATGCTGTCATCAATCTGGCCAGATTGACAGTACTCAAAGTGCTTGAACATAAAAGGATCAAACCAGCACCCAGTGGCGCCGATATGATTGGTGTCGTCAATGGCCTCAAATCGGTTGTCTGGAAGGTGTTCGATAAAGAACCCAATGTTTGAGCGGTGGGTGGTGGTGAGGTGCTGGTTGAGATTGGAAATCAGCTTCGTAATACCAACATGAGGGTTATTTTCCTGGAAGAACCCACGGGTGAAATCAAACCGAATTCCGTCAATCTGAAATTGATCAAGCCAGAAAATACAGACATCACGGATGAATTCTTCAACGCAATTGTTTTGATAATCCAATTCGTCAAAGAAGCCACCGGCTGCAAAGTCGCCGATGAACGGGGAATCAGCCGGATCCTGGTAAAGCCACTTGTAGGCAAATCGTGGACTGAAACTATCTCCGGCCTCAACATGGTTGAAAACACCGTCCAGAATCACATGCATGCCCCGCTGATGCATGTCGTTGATCAAGTTCTTGAGTTTCACCACTTTATCAGCAGGAGTGGTTGGATCATTGACATAACTGTATTCAATTGAGAAAAACGAGAAAGGCGCATACCCCCAGTTAAAAGCATTCCCCGGCCAGGCCGTCCAGGGCATAAACTCAACCGCATTGACACCCAGCCGTTGGAGATAATCAAGCCGCTCCCGGAACGCATCAACCGGCGCCTTCGTGCCTCGATATTCGTGAGTGAAGTCGTCCAGATGCGTTTCATAAATAATCAGGTCACGTGCTGGCAGACGGTTTCCGATTGGCAACACATCGGTTCGATTACCGCCAATCACAAAGGCTGAATTTTCGCTCTCATCATTGCCGCCATACTTTGTAACCGGATCGCTTACCCAGCGGATAGTGTCATTTTCAAATTCGACGACATATTTGTACTGATAGTAGCCTTCTGGCAGGTCTGAATTCAGGGCAAGTTGGTACACCCAGCCGTTTGGATGAGCAACTTTTTGCATCTTAAATTGCTGATCAACCTGCCAGTTCTGGCTGCCCAGACTGTTTTGGAAGTCACCGCAAACGTGGATCTCCTTGATTCGAGGTGACCCTCCACGCACATACTGGGTTGGATCTATTGCCTTATCAGGAAGGAATAGGGAAAACACAACTCGGGGACCGCTGACAACCGCACCAAATTTTTCATACATGGCTGATTTCTCCAAATCAACAGATTGCTGAATGTACCAAGTTGAATCCTAGAATGATACCAGGTGCCGGGTGGTTTGAACTCAATGAGTTTGGTCCTCAAATTAAAGAGAAATTTGACCATTCGTCATTGATTGCCCAGAAATTAGACCGCATAAGTCTTTTGTCAAGAATTATTTCCTGGGACTCGATATCCCAAAAGATTACTTTTAAGATATTCGGAGGTATTAACTTCATTGCTTTGATTCCCGCCAAGTACTTTGATTTTGTCACTCGTTTCACCCCAGTAGAATCCCACATGTCCACCGGCGCCTCTTCTAAAAACGACGATACAGCCTTTACGGGGCTGGTCTATTGGAACCCCCCAATTAAGCCAGGATCTTGCCCAGGCTGAATCAGTTCCTTCATAACCAGCACGTTCAACACACCAATTTACAAAAGCTGAACACCAGTAGGTTTCATCATTGTCTCTGGCTGAACCTGGGAGAGTGGTAGAATGTAAATACCCTACAATTCTGGGGTTGTCTCCGCTTCCAGGAAATTCCTTAACTCCAACTTCGCCAAGTGCAATGCTCACCCATGGGAATTCTAAAGCTGAGTCCGTTGTCTCGGTAACAGCCTGGAGGTACCTGTGAGAAACCCATCCTTTTTGACCTGTGGGAGATATAACTTTATACCAGTAGTCGTCACCAGACATACTGATAAACTCAACAATATCCCCTTTTCTAAGGAAACCAATAATATTTCCGTGAATAGATGGCTCATCTCGGAAGTTAAGTACTTCAGCAACAACTTTATATTGATTAGTAGACATTGTTTTCTCCTTAAGTACAAGTCCCCATAAATGGGGGATGGAATTTCGGTGATTCCGAATTGGCTTTCGCCCGGATGGGCGCCGGACAATAGCCGGTGGTTTGCCGCTTTGGGCACACCACCGGATCTTCGGTCCGCAGTGGTTTGCGCTGGTTTGCGCCTGGATGGGCGCTGGAAGCTGGTTCGGGTCACGTTCCCTGCGGGGTTTTCGGCGACTCGCTCACCATTGTATTCCAGCGCCCATCCGGGCGCGAACCCGTGATGGTGACTCTTTCCGGTGGCCGCGTGTCCAAAGCGACACTTGCCACCGGCTATTTTCCACCGCCCATCCGGGCGAACCCCAATTTTCTCCTAGCGAGTGGTCAAATTTCATCCCTCTTTTATGGGGACTTGTATTAAGTGTTCTTAAAAGTAGTTCCATGTAAGAAAGCGAATTATTGACATCTTATGGGTCAACAGGAATGAAAATAAAGTAAAAAAGCGACAATCTGCCTGAGGTAACAGATTGTCGCTTTTTGGTAAGTCGAGCAGGAAGCAATACTATTTGGGGCTGAAGACTCGCAAGTTCGGGGCAATCAAAGGGATGAGGGATGAGGGATGAGGGATGAGGGATGAAATAAAACCAGTTTTTCAACCCACTTTCTTCAGCCCTCATCCCGACTTCTTCAGCCCAAGTTCTTCAGCCCGAGTTCTTCAGCCCGGCTCCAACGTCTTCTTCATTCCGCGTTCAACCGCGTCAATCAGATATGGCCGAAGCTGGCTTGACGGAACGATGCGGTCCAGTGACCCAACCGCCAGCGCCCGGTGGACACTGTGCACGTGGTCGAATTCTTCGGCCACCTGGCCCAGTTTTTCGGAATAGACTACGTTGTACAAATCAGTGTATTCGGCCCGCAGGCGGCCTTTGTCTGGACCCGCGGCTGCCGCAATCGCTTTTTCAAGCGTCGTCAGCCGGTTGTCGGCTTTGGTTCGTTTTTCGACTTCGCCGGCAAACACTACGGCGGCTGCCGGAGCGCCTCCGATGACTGAGGCAAACGAGCCTTCGAGCGCGGCGACTTCGAGGTTTTTATTCAAGGTCTTCGAAAAGACCACATAGGCCCCGCCGTGATAGCGCGACACCACACAGAACACAATCGGCCCCTTGAAGTTCACGACCGCCCGGCCAATTTCAGCTCCGAATTCAAGCTGGGTCTTGCGCATGGATTCCGGCGAGCCGTCAAACCCGGACAGGTTCGCCAGCACCACCAGTGGACGATTGCCGCTGGCCGAATTGACGGTTCGGGCGACTTTCTTTGAGCCTTGCGGGAAGAGTGTCCCGGCAGTCCACTGATAAGGTCCATCCGCTGAGATAAAGCCGAGTCGCGGCAGCGGACGCGATTCCATGCCGATCATACACACGGGATGTCCGCCAAGGTGGGCATCCCAGACCACCGGAATCTCCGCATCCCGGAAGCCAAACCAGCGTTCGAGCGGCTGGTGATCCTGGTCAACCACCGCCCGCATCACGGACCGAATATCAAATGGCCGTTTGCGTCCAGCGTTCTTTTCTTCGGTAAAGATTTCTCCGACCAGTTCGAACCCGTCCGCTTTATTGCCGGAATATGGGAAGCTGCGGATGTCGCGGTCTGTCGGATCGGTTGATGGCGTGTCACGTGGAAATCGTTCGCCGGGAACGACATAGGTGTGATCATAGTGTCGGAGCAGGATTTCTGAGGCTTCGACGATATCCGCTGCCCAGTATTGTGCCTGTCCGTTGGGGCCCATCACCCGATCATAGCCGCCGATGCCGAAGTTGTCTTCTGCCGAAACGCTCCCGGAAAAATCGAGGGCGCGTTTGCCGGTGAGGACCATCGCTCCGTCAGGCGTCATAATCAGGATGCCACGGGTGTGCATCAGCATGGTGGCTTCGGCGTTCCAGTACGGCTGGGCGCCGACGTTGATGCCGTTGACGACAATGTTGACTTCGCACCCGGCCTGGGTGAATTCAATCAGCGCCCGCAGCACGTCCGCGATCCAGTCCATGTTTTCCGTGCCGCTTTCCATTGAAATTTTGGCACCCGCCGAGACCGGGAACCATTCGAGCGGAACGTTCATTTTTTGGGCCAGATCAATGCAGGCCAGAATCCGCCGGCATTCGGGTTCGGCCACTGACCCCATGCTCTTGCTTGGGTCGCCGAGCATAATCACACGCGTCATGCCTTCCGGATATTTGGCGGTCTTGTTGGTAATCACGCCGACGACCAGATTGGCTTTGTTCAAGCCGTATGGCCGGTTGACCGGAACCAGTTCGTTTTGTTCGTTGAGGTCATATTCTTGAAATTCACCGGGCGGGAATTGAATTTTCTCGCCTTGCGATGAGGTGAGCATTTCGACGATTTCATAGGGGTAGACCAGCCCACGGCGGCGAAGTTGCAGGACCTTGCGTTCATAATCGCCCAGCGGACGCATCGGTTTTTCAGCCGGTGTGTGAAATGAAACCACCGGCTCGTGTCCGCCAGGGTTGGAAATCCGCCACACGGTGTCTTTGATTTCGCCGGTTTCCGCATCTGGAAGAGTACAGCGAATCACCATCCGTTCGAGTCCCAGCCCTTCGGTGGCCGCCGAAAGCTTGCGGGAGACCTGATTGATTTCCTCGCGGTTCAAGGTCAGCGTTGGCCATATATAAAGGAGCAATCGGTTCCACTGTGGTCGTTCTCGCGGAGGCCGTTGCGCCAGGAAATGCCGCAATCCGGCAGCCGCTTCAAAGAGCATATGCTCCAGATATGGAATCTGGACAATCTGGTTGTTTCCATCGCGCACAATAGTCAGGTCACGAACTTCGGCAATCGCAATCAGCCGTTCGTCCTTTGGATTGTCTTTGGCCAGCGCCCGGAACAAAAAGACGTCTTCCACCGAAGGCAGCCGTTCGATGTTGAAGTTACTCAACCGCCAGAGGTGCAACCGTTTGCCCATCATTGGGTGCAATCCACGATAGACTTTTTCTTCCTGGTAGCCTTCGGGCGATGGCCGGAAGGTAAAGTGCCAGGTGCCTTCCGCTTCGTGTCCGGTCACCAGGCTGGCGACCGAGACCACAATCCGCCGAATTGGACGCGGGAAGGGGGCTTCGTTCAAATGGCGTTGAATGTCTTGCTGGATTTCATCCGCCGACCGGGTGCGATCTGGGTTCCAGAGGTAAAAATCAATCACCACATCGTGATCTTCCGGAATGGCTTTGACCAGATGGCAAAGCTCCTGACCGGTCTCGGTTAACTGGTCATAGGCCGCCAGGGTGCTGGCGACGTGGATGTTTTTGCCGTCAATCGGGTGATCATAGCGAGCCGTGACGAAAATGTGTTTTTTCCCAAGCAGGTTTTGGAAGTTTTCAAGCTTGCGGATGCGGTAATAGCGCCGGGTCAGGACTTCCAGAATGAGCTGTTGCATGGCCAGCGACATATCGCCAAACCGTTTGGCCAGCAACCCGGCCAGTGGTTGTGGGCAGTCGGCGAGCGCCCGGATGTGGGTTTCGCGGTCTTCGGCACCCGGCATTTCTTCAAGGTAATTCAAATGGGATTCGACTTCAGCATAAATCCGCTGCCGTGCCTGTTCAAACATTGCCTCGTCATACAGTCGGAAGCGAACTTCGCGAGCCAGTTCGCTCAGGCTGGGATAGCTCCCGAGGGTTTCTTCAATTGTCCGATTTAAGAGCCACTGGAATGACTCACTGAGCGCTGGGTGCATGGCCTCGTGGTTGGCCAGTCGTCGCTCAAGCAAACTCATCATCAGGGTCAGGTGCTGATCCATCTTTAAATGAGATTTGTAGAGCCGCAAGAGGGCTGTTTCGAGTTCAGCGGTACGTCGCAGGCTATAGACGCCAAAATGGGCGAGCGTTCGCAGCAGTTTATCCAGGAACGCTTGCGGAAGTTCGGTTCCCTGGGTGTCAAACGTTCGCAGATAGGTCAACAGGTATTCCTGGGACGCGAGGGCTTCGGCAGCTTCGTGATCTTCAGTCAAGGCCAGGCGTTGGAAGAGCGAGCAGAGGTCAACAAAGATCGTCAACATCTCATCTTCGTTTCCAATCAGTTCCGGGTCGGTGACCGGCAGTTGATGACAGAGTTGTCCCCGGTCGGCCATCAATCGTTTGACTTCGGCTGGAGCCACGTCATATCCAAGCAGGAGGCTGCGAAACGCTTCAAAATTGGTATGACACCGGGCCTGCAATGAGTCTGGCGCGGTTGGCGCCAAATTTGAAAACCGCAGCCGTTCGCCGCCAGACCCGGCTGCCGGATGGCTGGACAGTTCAAACTGGATCAGCGGGGCGCCGATATCCACCTGGACATTGGGGAGCACCAGCACTCGGCGAACTTTTCCGGAATAGGGCGCATTGATCGGCATTTCCAGTTTCATGGATTCGACCACGGCCACCACATCGCCAGTTTTGACTTCATCTCCTTCTTTCACGGCGACCGATACCACGACGGCTGGGGTCGGACAGCGCACCACGCCGAAATCTTCACGGGAAATGTGGTGTTCGGTGCCTTCAACTTCAATCGTAAAGTTGGGCTGGGTGATGACCGGGAAGGTATGAAAATTCTGACCGGCGACGACCAGTCGGCGTTCGTGGCGATTGCTCCAGGCCACAGTGACTGGAATCTGCTGTCCATCAACGTCAATGCGATAGTTTTGGTCGCCAAGCCGATACACGGTGAGGGCATAGACTTCGCCCTGATAGCCGAGTTCGACTGTCAGACCCGCTTCACCTCGGACCTGTGGCCGGCCACGCGCGGCGGAAGTGACAAATTGCGCGTGTTCAACTGAAAAATCAGCCAGATAGATTTCAATGGCGGCCTGGATTAACGCTACTTTGCCAAAGAGCGGGTTGAGCGGAGCAATGGTGGCGGCGGGAATCAGGGTTGATTGACCGTCAATCACATCCGGGCGATTGAGCAAGGCCAGGATCCGCGATTTATTGCAACTATGGCCGTGGATGACGCAGGCTGAATTCAAGAGGGAACGCTTCATTCGGGAGAATGACTCCGCGCGGCTCTGACCACTCGTCGTCACCAGACTGATCCATCGCGACGGGAGAAATGGTTGGGCCAGCAGATTGCCCTCGGTGACACCGGGGTCAATGCGCAAACCGGGCCCGGTCACCATTTTGACGGATTCGACCGTTTTGGCGCTGGCCGGAAGATCGGTGTTTTCTGGAATCGCCACCAGTTCAACCCCGATGGCATGGACTGGTGGAAAGCCGGGTGGGTGCGATTCGAGGCGTCCATCTCGACCCAGATGAATCTGGAGTTTGACCAGATCAACGCCGGTTCGCATTTCGGTGACCGTGTGATGAGCCTGAATGCCTGGATGGATCGTGACGTTCTGAACGCTCTGGTTTCTGGTTTTCCAGACAAATTTCACACTTACCGGTCCGGTGGCCTTCGATTGCCTGACCATTTTGACGGCGGCGGTACACAGCATCAATTCCTGGTCACCCGAAACGACTGGTGATGGAGACTCGACCAGGCCGACGGTGTCGCTCAATTTCAGCGTGGTATCAACCACGCCGAGCGCCCACACTGTGCCGTCATCATCGGCGATGGTTTGGACTTCAAGCTGGCGCAGGTCGGAAAGCGATTCTGAAGCGCCCAGGTCCAAGGACAGTCCAGAGGCTTCGGCAAGCCGGGTTGCCGTTTCAGGTGTCAGCAACCGACGCATCACATTACCTTCAACCCCGAGGTAGGCAATTCCAAGTTTCTGACACAGGTCAGCCAGTTCGGGGCGGGCCGACATCCAGCCCCACCCGGTCCATACGGCATCGGCGCGTGACGCCACCAGGGCTTTTTCAAGGGCTTCCAAATCACAATACCGGCTCCCGGTGTGACCGTTTGAGCACCATTCATCTGAACCGAGTAAGAAGCCTTCGTCGGCTTCTTCGACAAAGAAGGCGCGTTGATCGGTTTTGGTAAACAGGGCCAGTGAGCGAATATCGGTCTGGTGCTCTTCATTATATTCCCGGATCGCACGAATGGCCCGAACGGCAGCCGTTCCACGGTCCACAATGGCGACACGCTGAATCAGGGGACGCATATTTCCTCCATCTAAGAGAGAAGCAAGTAGCGAGCTCAAGAGTGAGTAGTGGGTAGCGAGTAGCGAGTAGTCAATCCAGAAAAGTGAATAGCAAGTGGAGCTCAAATCAGTATTGGATCACTTCCCAGGTGAGAAGTAGGAGAACCAGTAACCGAAACAACAAATCTTCTTTTCTGACTACTCGCTACTCGCTACTCACTACTCGCTTTTTGTTCGCTAGCTTGCGGCTTCGCTGGCTTTGGTTTCTTCTTCAGTGTTGACGTGGGCCAGCAGGTGCACAATTTTTTTCAAACCGGTGATGTCAGTCAAAAACATTTGTTTTTCCGGGGTTGAGTCCGGCAGGCAGGCCAGAAAATCGTGACAAATCTGAAGTGTGGCCAGCAGGTTCCCGGTTTTGTAATGGTGGATCAAAAAGGTCAAAGCATCGATTTGAGATTGGGTTAATGATGGTGCGACGTGGTTATTCATGGCTGGATCCTCTCTAGGGTGAATGAAGAATGAAAAATCTCCGTTATGGAAAGATCGCTTGAGCTTGACAGCCTTCCGCCCGGAGGGCGATGGAAAGTAGCTGGTGGTTTGCCGCTTTGGGCACACCACCGGATCTTCAGTCCGGTTTGGTTCGCGCCCGGATGGGCGCTGGAAGATGGGTTTGGTTCAGTATCTGAAAGTTTTCCGATCAGTTTGCGATTTTAGTCCAGCGCCCATCCGGGCGCGAATTTGTTCCGGTCCGGGTTCCGGTGGGTGCGCCTCAAAGCAGGCTTCCCACCGGCTACTGTCCGGCGCCCTCCGGGCGAAAACCGACCTCTCCATAACGGAGAATAAGACATCAACTCAACACCGTTCGGATGAGCGCGACCTGCGCTTCATCGTTGGCGGTAAATTCGACGGTCCGGTACCCTTGCAGGTACAGAAAGACATTGCCTTCGCCGTCACAGACGACACCGTCAAAGCCGTTGTTTTCGGTGTCGCGACGGATGATGGCGACCTGACGACCGCTGACGTTTTCTCCGGTGCGGAGTTTGAGCACCCGGTCAACGTGCAGTGGCAATCCCATATGGCCGGTTTCGCCAATTTCCCAGATTCCGGCGGTTTGGAAGCACAACTCGATCAGACGCGGCGTCAGTTGGGTTTCAAGTTCCATCGGACGATGGTTTTCGATCAATTCGGCGGCAAACTGACCGGCGACGCAATCCTCCCATTTCCAGATTTTTTCAAGGACCTGATAGGCCGGGCCGTGGAAATAAATCCGGTAAATGTCTTCGGCGTTGACGGTGGCTTCAGCTTCAGTCGCTGGTTGTTCCAGGTCTTCCGGGAGTGGTTGCCGGGTCAGGCGAACTGTACCGGTAAAGTGAACGGTTTCCTGCGGTGTCGGTTGGTTTGGCAACGTTCGCGTTCCAATCAGGCGGCAGAAGGCCAGAATGTCTTCGCCGTCGGTTTGGAATTTGGCCACGAGTTTGATGGTCCGTGGTTCGTGCCGGTAAAACTTAAACGGCGCCAGAAAGTCCACGTTTTCAACGCTGGCGACTGACCGGTCAGGGAAGAGCACGGCGGCCAGTTCGGCAAATGATTCCATGCCCATCACGCCCGGCAGTACTGGCGTGCCTTCAATCTGGTGATCAAAGAGGAATGGTTGTTCCTTTGGATCCAGTGTGGTCTCAATCGTGAGCCCGGTGTGGAGTCCAAATCCGGTCACGTTGCCAATCATTGGGCCGACGTTTCCGGCTTCGCGGTGCTCGGCCAGTTGTTGATTGATGGCTTCGACATCGAGACCGCCGGTTGCATCAAATTCGTCCATCAAGAGGCCGAGTCGCTCGGCGACCACGATTTCATCCCGGCGGCTGCCGGAGATCAATTCGCGGCGAATGAATGGGATGCCGGCTTCGGGGGCCAGCATGTCAATGCCGGCAAGTTCCATCATTTTTGGAATCGAGCCGCGCGAGGCCATTCCGATGCTGCTCCAGGCCGTCCAGTCGGTGGCAATGCCCCGCGTGTTGGGCCGCGTCGTGCGGAAGCTCGATGTGGTTTTGCAGAGCAGATCATTGGCAGAGCTGTAATCAGTTTGACCGCCGTTGCCAAAGCGTCCGGCAATCGAACTAAACACCACGGTGGCGCCAAGCGGCATCTGGCCAATGCTGCGCAGCAGGTTAAACCAGCCGTCGCACTTGACGTCAAACACCAGATCAAACTCGCGCGGTTCTTTGTCTTTCAGGAAGCGGCTGATTTCGAGTCCGGCGGCGTGCAAGAGCACATCAATCCGGCCTTGCTGTTCCTGAACGGCGTCAATCGCGTTGCCGACCGATTCGGCATCCCGCAGGTCAACGCTAAAGTAATGCGCGGTCCCGCCGGCGGCTTCGATGGCCTGGATGGCGGTGAGTGCGGCGCTGGCGCGTTCCAGGGCGGCGAGTTCTTTTTCAACCATGGCCGGGGTGGCGCGTTCGCCTCTGGCTTTGAGGCGTTCAAAGATGTCTCGCTTGAGGTTGTCTTTGTCATTGGCCAGCCGTGGAATGTCCGGGTTATGGCGGTCTGGTTCAGGGACCAAATCAAGCAGATAGAACGTCCCACCTGAGGCGACGGCCAGATCGGTGGTAATTGCTGACACAATGCTCCCGGCGGCACCGGTGACCACAAACACGGTGTCCTGGTTCAATTCCATTCCGGGTTCGCCGTTTTCGACCGGGATTTCCCGGAGTCCAACTGTCCAGCGATTTCCCTCCGCATAGCCAATTTCGACGGCGCCAGGATCAGTCAGGGTTTCAGCAATCAGGGTTTCAGCAATCTCATCGGCTGAAGTGTCAGGTTGGAAGTCAACTGTTTTGACGAGTGCTTCGGTGCGTTCGCGTTTATAGGCTTTGGTAAAGCCGGTGACGGCGCCGCCCAGCGGAGCGCGGGCTCCGGTCGGGCCATAGCCGTGCTGGCCATCCAGATGAACTGCCGAAACCAGGAAGGTGCCGGCGGCCTGAATCTGGTCATAGAGCACCCGCATTGTGGCGTAGAGGTACTTGACGCGAACCTCCAGCTCAGCCCGCCACTGTTCCAGGTGCATATCAAACAGGTTGTCTTCGACGGCCAGGGCTGGTAACCAGTACACACCGTGGATTGGCCCGGCTTCGAGCCAGGTCTGAATCTGATCGGTGAGGGAAGCCGCATCCGATAGATTGTCAAGTTTCAGGACTTCGACGCCACGGTTTGCCAGTTTCTGACACAGGATTTCGGTGACGTCGCCCAGTTCGGGCATGACGATCACGCGGGTGCCGGCTTCGAGCCTGACGCCGGTTGGTTTGCAATCAGTCAGTGCCGGTCGCAGGATCGGAACCGGGACGCGTCGTGGAATGGCCGCCGCCGCATCGAGCGACATCGTTTTTGGCGTTGCGGGCGTTGTGACCGCTACGGTTGCCGCCGCACTCGTTGACGGGGCAGTTGATTGAGCCGTGACGTTGCCTTTCAAATCCGGGCGTTTGTCATACACAAACCCAATCACGTGGCTGAGGGTTGGGAAGTCCCGGAGTTTCAGATTTTCATCACGTGGAATGTCAAACATTCCGCGAACCGAGGCAAACATTTCGGCTTGCTTGACGGTGTCAACCCCCAGGTCGGCTTCCAAATCGAGATCAAGGTCCAGCATTTCCGGCGGATAGCCGGTTTTCTCGACGGCCAGATCCAAAACTTTCTGGGTGACTTCGTCAACTGCCGGTGCTGCTTCGGCGACCGGGGCGGCAACCGGTTGAACCGGTGCTGGTGCCGCGGTGACTTTCAGGTCAGGTCGTTTGTCATAGACAAACCCAATCACATGTTTCAAGGTCGGGAAGTCGCGCAGCTTGAGGTTTTCATCGCGAGCAATGTTAAAAATGGCCCGAACTGAAGCAAACATTTCGGCTTGCTTGACGGTGTCTACGCCCAGGTCGGCTTCCAGATCGAGGTCAAGATCGAGCATTTCCGGCGGATAGCCGGTCTTTTCAGCGGCCAGGGCCATCACTTTTTGGGTGACTTCGTCGTGAACCGGTTCTGGCGCGGCAACTGGCGCTTGAGCGTGAACCGGGGCTACAACCACCGGGGTTGGTGCCGCTGGTTCTGAAGCTTTCAAATCCGGACGCCGATCATAGACAAACTGAATGACGTGTTTGAGCGTCGGGAAGTCGCGTAATTTGAGGTTTTCATCGCGTGGAATGGTGTAGGCCGCACGAATCGCCGCAAACATTTCAGCCTGTTTGACGGTGTCAACACCCAGGTCGGCTTCCAGATCAAGGTCCATATCGAGCATGTCAATCGGGTAGCCGGTTTTTTGAGCCGTCAGTTTCAGCACTTCTTCGCGAACTGGATCAATCGTTGCCACCGCGACGACGGGTGCCAGAGCCGGTGCCGCGCCAACACCAGAAGGCATGGAAACGACTCTCGCCGGAAGTGGTGGCAGTTCAACCGCTTTGAGATCGGGACGCCGATCATAGACAAACTGAATGACGTGTTTGAGGGTCGGGAAGTCGCGCAGCTTGAGGGTTTCCTCGCGTGGAATGTCATACGCCCCGCGAATCGCCGCAAACATTTCGGCCTGTTTGACGGTGTCAACACCGAGGTCGGCTTCCAGGTCAAGATCTAAGTCCAGCATATCCACGGGATAGCCGGTCTTTTGGGCGGCCAGGTTAAGCACTTTTTCTTTAACCAGGTCAAAGACCGGAAGCGGCGTTGCAACCGGGGTAAATTGCGGTGCCGCCAGAACCGGTTCGACCTTCGGAGGTTCAATTTTGGCCGCTGGTTGAATCACTGCCGGTGCGGGTGACGGTTGTGACATGGCCGGTTGCGCCCAGGAAGTCGCCGGTGCATTGACAATCGGTTTCGCGGCACCGGTATGCAGCGGCACGGCTGGCGTTCCCTGGTCTTTAATGCGCAGGGTGCGGTTGACCACTTCCATTTCGGCGGTTTGATAGCCTGACACGAAACTCAGCCATTGATTGAACTGATTCCGATCAAAGATCCGATATTCATACCCGAGCGCATCGGGCGCACGGTGCATGCCATCGGCGGTTGGAATCCAGCGAATCAGCGTCATGCTGATTTGTGAGCCAAACCCGGCGCCCAGCCGGAGGGCATATTGAACCGGGTAGGCGCCGCCTTTCGACAGATTGAGCACGCCCAAATCCGGGTCAACTTCTTTAAAATTGGCGACCGGCGGCACAATACCGGTTTCAATCGCTTTGATCCCGATGACGTCTTCAATTCCGACGCCCATCGGATGGCCGGTAAAGCCTTTGGTATTGGCGATCACAAGCTGGCTGGCATGGTCGCCAAAGACCTGCCGGAGGGCATGGACTTCGGCCGCCGCGCTGCCACCGCGAGCCGGGGTGTAGGTCTCGTGCGAGACAAACACGGTCTGCGGTGCGATCTGGTGGCGGTTAATTCCGGTGCGGGCTTCGGCCTGGGAGACCAGCTTTTCCATCACCATGCAGATATGGTTGACGTCGAGTCGGGTGCCGTGGAAGGCGCTGTTGGCCGTGGCCGTGCTGAGGACTTCGCAAATCGGCTGGATGCCGCGTTCGCGGGAGGCTTCGGCACTTTCAATCACAAAGGACGCCGCGCCCATCCCGAGAATCATCCCGTGACGACGACGGTCAAACGGGGTGGCGGCTTCTTCGACCACATCATCGGTGGCCGCCGCGCCCGTGGCGAGAAATCCGGCGCCAAACCATTCCATCAGATTGTCGGAGGTCACATCATCAGCGGCCACCACAACCACCCGTCGGCAGCGACCGGAATGAATCCAGTCTTCGGCCAGGGCAACGGCTTGCGTGGTGCTGGCGCAGGCGGAGTTAATCGCGGTGTTTGGCCCACGGGCGCCGATCAATTCGGCAAATTGTGAATGACCCATGGCCAGAACCCGGAACAGGAATCGGCGATCAAACTGGAACGGCGCGGCTTCAATGGCACGGTTGAGTTCGCCAATCCGGCGATCAATTTCAAGGGCAATGGTGGTTGCCTGGCCATCCAGGCGCGAGCGCAGACTGGTCAACATTTCCAGTTCCTGGTGCCGGGCGTGATCTTCCCAGTAGTGGGTCAAACTCGACGCAAATGAGTCATAGCCTGGAAACGCCGAGGCAAAAATCACGCCGGTTTCATCACGCAGGGCTTCGGGCAGCCCCCACCGGTCGGGGAGTTGCGTGCCTTTGGTGGTGGTTTTGTACCGCAACACCAGTGGAATTCCGGCATCGCGCAGGGCGTCAATCCCGGCGCCAATGGCGAGTTGTGTCACTTCATCCAGGGCCGCCAGCCGGTCCGCTGGGATGCCGAAATCGTGTTCCAGATCAATGATTCCAGCTCTGGCCGCCAGCTTCACCACTTCCGAAGCGCTTTCAATCGCTTCAAAGCGGGCGCCGGCATCACTCTTGACCAGCCGGGTGATGTGTTTTTCGACCATCAACCGCCGGTATTTGGCTGGAATGACATCAATAAATTGTTCGCCGCGTAAAATACGGCCCAGATTGGCTTCGTCAAACACGCGTTCAACGCCGGGCAATCCAAGCGCGGCACCGGAAATAACGACCAGTTCCTGGGCGGCGCGAGCGGGTGTGGCCTGGCCTTGATACAGGTGCATGCCGCGTTCAAGGAATTCGGCAAAGAGTTTGCCAAGCTCCACATAGGTTTGATTTGCATTTGGTGTGCTCATACCTGCTCCACGAGTGACAGCCGCGGTTGGTATTCCAGACGGCGTCGGGTGAACCGGCGCGGCGGCAGTCAAATTCACTGATGGTTGGGCGGGTGCGGAAATCGCCGCTGTCGCCTGGGTGACAACTGGCTGGGCAACGGGTTGGGGAACTCGCCCGGCACCCAGACCGGCGGCATACAGCCCGCACAAAGCCTGGTTAAACGAAGCAACATCACCGGTTTTCGGATGATTGGTGGCCAGCGAAATCACATCTGGATGGTGACCCAGTACATCATCCACAAACCCTTGCAGGGCTTTTTTCGGGCCGACTTCAACAAAAATTCGGGCGCCGGCTTCATAGAGCGTGTGCAGTCCTTTGACGAATTGCACGGGGGAGGCCACCTGTTTGGCCAGAATGTCGAGCATCTCTGATTTGACATTGGGACCGGTTGGGTAGAATTCGCCGTTGATATTGGCCACGGTCGGAATTTTCGGAGATCGCATGGTGAGCCGTTCCAGCGTCTGGCGGAGCGGACCGCTTGCCGGGGCGACAATCGTGGTATGAAACGCGTGACTGACCGGGAGCGGCACACAGTTGTATCCAGCTTCTTTAAAAAGGTGCTCGGCCTGGGCCACCGCCTCGCTGATGCCGCCGATCACGGCCTGAACGTTGCTGTTGATATTGGCAATCACCACATACCCATCAACAGTTTTTAAGATCCGTTCAATTTCTGGAAGCGGCGCAAAAACCGCGGCCATTTTGCCGTTGTCGCCCATTGAAACTTTGGTCATTTCGCGGCCACGGGCACTGACGGCTTCGAGGGCATCGGCAAACGGCATCGCTTCAGCGGCCACCAGCGCCCCGTATTCACCCAGGCTGTGGCCCATCACCATATCGGATTTGATGCCATAGCTGGCCATCAATTTGGTAAGTGCCGAATCAACCGCCAGGACCGCTGGCTGGGTAATGGCTGTCTGGCGCAGATCCTTTTCGGCCTGGGCGACGGCGGCTTCATCAGCCTGTTGCACAAAAATGTAATCGGATAACGATTTTCCACCGAGCAACGGGGTCATGACCTTATCGGCTTCAGCAAAGACCTCAGCCACCACTGGTTCGATGTCGCGCAGGTGCTGGAGCATGTTGACGTATTGCGAACCCTGCCCGGTGTAGAGAAACGCGACTTTTGGCGCCGGGCCGCTGCCGTGAAACACACCCTGCGACCGCAACGCTTTCCACATGGCCGGGTTGTTGGTTTCGAGGGCTTTGAGCGCCTTTCCGGCTTTGTCGGCCAGGTCTTTGGCATCGGCATAGTCAATCGCGATGCGTTCCGGGGCTCGGAGGTCAGCTTCGGCTGGAGCTTCGATTTCTGGCGCATTTCCGGCCTGGGCTGCGGTTTGCACGGCTTTCAGGCGTTCGATCAACGCGGTGCTTGACGTGCCGCCAAGGACCAGAGCCCCCCGGAACGGCGCTCTCAGTTCAGCCGTTGAGCCTTTCGCGGGCACAGTTTCAATGCCGGAAACCTGGACTTTTTTCGGTTTCAGGCGGCCTGGAATATATTCTTCAAAGACAGCATGAAAGTTGGTGCCACCAAACCCAAAGGCGCTGACGGCGGCCCGTCGAACACCACACGCCGGCGTTGGCCAGGGTTTGAGTTCGGTGTTGACATAAAATGGCGAATGGGCGAAATCAAGATTTGGATTCGGTCTATGGAAGTTGAGGCTTGGCGGCAGCACTTTTTCGTGCAAGGCCATGATGACCTTCAACATCCCGCTGGCCCCGGCGGCGCCTTTGAGGTGGCCGATGTTGGATTTGACCGAACCCAGCGCGATGGACTGCGTGGCAGGTCCAAACGGGGTAAAGACGTCAATCAGGCTTTGGACTTCGACCACGTCACCGACTTTGGTTGACGTCCCGTGGCCTTCGATCAAGGTGGCCGTGGCTGGCGAGAGCCCGGCATTTTTCCAGCCGCGTTCGATGGCAATTCGCTGGCCGATTGGATTTGGAGCCGTAATGCCTTTTCCACGTCCATCGCTGGAGCCACCCATGCCGCGCATGACCGCATAAATCGTATCGCCATCGCGTTCGGCGTCTTCGAGGCGCTTGAGCACAAAAATGGCGGCCCCTTCACCCATCACAAATCCGTCCGAACCGTCTGCATAAGGCCGGGTGCCGGTCGCCGACAGGGCGCCGATCTTGCAGAATTTCACAAACGTGGCGATTCCCATGTTGCGATCAATTCCGCCGGTAATCACGGTGTCGAAATCACGTTCAACCAGACCTTCAATCGCGGCACTCATGGCCGCCATGGCTGAAGCACAGGCCGCATCACAGACATAGTTTGGGCCGTGGAGGTTAAACAGATTGGCGACACGACCCGCGATGCAGTTGGAAAGCTCGCCCGGCATGGTGTCTTCCGTGATGTTGGGGAAGAACTCCTGGGTGTTGGCATGAAATTGCTGGAGGATCGTGGCGCGAACATCCGCTGGAAGCGCCGCAAACGCCGGGGCGTTGCTCAACTCGCGGGCAAATTCAGGATGGGCCAGCCGGGTTGACGTCAAATAGTGACGCTCACCGGCCATGGCATTCCCGAAAATAACGGCAGTGCGTTCCAGGTCGAGTGGTCGGTTGGGGTATCCAAAACTGGTCAGTGCTTCGTGGGTACATTTTACCGCCCATTTTTGGGTGTCATCCATTGACTGGCTGACACGCGGCGGAATCGGCAAATGCCAGGCAATCGGATCCCAGGCACATTCACGAACCCAACCACCGATTTTGGAATAGGTTTTATCTGGTACTTTCGGATCGGCGTCATAATACACCGCCGGATCCCAACGGTCGGGGGTGACTTCCGAAATCGAATAGCGACCACCCTTTACATTGGCCCAGAAGGTCGAGGCGTCGGGTGCATCGGGGAGTGCGGCACCGATTCCGACGACGGCAATTGCACGGTAAGCTGTATCTTCCATAAGGTTTCTTCCAGAGAATGGGGATTTAGGGTTCAGGGTTCAGGGTTTGGGGTTCGGGGTTTAGGGTTCAGGGTTCAGGGTTTATGCTGCTCCGAAATGATTGCTTTTTGTCCTTTTCGTCTTTTTTGTCCCTTTTATTGAGTTCAGGAAGACCAAACCCTGAACCCTGAACCCCGAACCCTAAACCCCGAACCCTGCTGTTCACTGTTTCCGGTCATAGATCGCATCGGCGACCAGGTCCATATCGGCAACCATTCCAGCCTGAGCGCGGTAAATGGCGGCGCATCGCAGGCTGGCTTCAAAGGCCGGCATTTCGGCATCACTGACGCCGCCGGCGCCGGCAATCCAGCGCATGCCATCTTGAGCCAGTTTGAGTGCGACTTCGCGGGCATTCACCCGGCTCATGGCCGCCTGGGCCGCAGCGTGAAAGCGATGTTCGGCTTTCGGGTTGAGCAGTTTATTGGCGGTGGCCACGGCGCGTCTGGCCAGGGCTTCGGCGCCTTCAGCCAGTGCAATCAGCTCACCCAGGCGGAACAAAATGTGTTGATACCGGGTGAGTCGAGCCGTGCGGGCGCGTTCCAGGATTTCAGCCAGCGCGTGCAGCGCCAGGGCGACGACATTGGCCCCGACCTGCGGATTGGTTTGATGGAGGGCCTCCATCGCCTTGGCTTTGTCGTGATAATGCTGGCCACGGGTTTTTAAGTGAGCCTGCCACCGGTCACGGCTGATGGTCATTTCCATGATTTCGGAAGTGCCTTCATAAATGGTTGTAATGCGCACGTCCCGTTTATATTTTTCGACCATGTATTCTTTGGTATAGCCATAGCCGCCCAGGGCCTGGATGGCGGCATCCGCGGCGGCGTTCCCGGCTTCGGTCGCCAGATATTTGGCAATGGCACCCTCGGTGTTGAGGTTGGCTTCACCGCTGGCCAGCCGTTCGGCGGTGGCTTCGATATAGGCGCGTCCGGCTTCGAGTCGGACGACGTGTGGAACAATCAGTTTGTGGGTATAGCCCTGTTTTTCAGAGAGTGGCGCACCGGCTTGAATTCGCGTCGTGGAGTAGGGAATCGCGCGATCCATTGCTGCCCAGCCGCCGCCAAGTCCAAACGCAGCCACCATTAGGCGTGTGTAGCCAAACACGTCCTGAGCCTGCAACAAGCCCTGGCCTTCCACGCCGCCAACCATATTTTCAAATGGAACAAAGACTTCGTCGAGTGCGAGTGCCGCCGTGTTGCTGGCCCGGATCCCGTGTTTGTCTTCCGGTTTGCCGTGGCTAAACCCTTCCTGATCTTTGGGAAGGACAAACCACGTTGGGCCGCCCGGAGCATTGGCCAAAATGGTGTAGACATCGGCCACGCCGCCGTTGCTGATCCATTGTTTATTGCCGTTGAGCCGATAGCCGATGACTTTGCCATCTTCTTCGACCGGTCGGGCGGTGGTGCGCAGTGACCCAAGGTCGCTTCCGGCTTCGGGTTCGGTGGCGCCATAGGCATAGAGCACACCGTCTTCGGCAATTTTTGAAAGCCAGGTCATTTTTTGGTCTTCGGTGCCTCCGGCCAGAATTGGGTCGCTTCCCAAAAACGTCGCCAGCACACCGGTGGCAATTCCCAGGTCAAACCGGGCCATGGCTTCACAAATTCGATAAATATCAATGGCATCGCCGCCCATTCCACCATAGGCTTCGGGGACAAATACCAGTTGAATGCCAAGGTCGGAACCGATGCCCCGAACCACGTCGGTCGGGAATTCATCGCGTTCGTCAAACCCGATCAGATCATGGTCTGAAACCTGAGCTGCAATGTAGTCTTTAAATGCCTTGAGCGTCATCTCAAGGGTTTCCTGGTCAAGTCCTGTGGTTGCGATTTGCATAGTTTCACCTTTCGGAAAAAGCACTTCATCTTCGGTAATACCAATGAGGGTTCAGGGTTCAGGGTTGCGGGGTTCAGGGTTGCGGGGTTCAGGGTTTTCGAAATTTATGTCCTTTTCGTCCTTTATGTCCTTTATGTCCTTTTGATCTTTTTTGTCTTTTCCCTGAACCCTGAACCCTGAACCCTGAACCCTGGTTTTCAAACCCTGACCCCCGATCCCTCAAATAAGCACCCCGGTTGGATCAGAGCGCCAGGATTGCAGCGCTTTCATATAGTTGGCGCGTTCAAATGCAGTCGGTTCCGCCACGTTTTTCTGGCTCATGCTGCCCTGCATCTGGACAATGGATTCATATTCGCGTTCTTCCATCCAGCGCGTGAGATCGGTCACAATTTCATTGATCCGTTTAAACCCGTGCTGGAGCAGTTCAGAGGTAATCATGGTGACCTTGGCCCCGGCCATCATGCCCTTGAGCACATCTTCATGGGTGTGGACGCCGCTGGTAATCGCCAGATCAACCGGCACGCGACCATAAAGAATTGCCACCCAGCGCAGAGGCAGACGGAGTTCGTTGGAATTGCTGAGGACCAGGTGCGGGACCACTTCCAGGTTTTCCAGATCAAAGTCCGGCTGGTAAAACCGGTTGAAGAGGACCAGTGCATCGGCGCCCTGGGTGGCCAGTCGGTGGGCCATATTGGCCGTGGCGCTAAAGTATGGGTTGAGTTTGACCGCGAGCGGCAGCGAAATGCTTTGTTTGACCTCGCAGACAATGTCCAGATACATTTGTTCGACCACCGTGCCGGTAATGTGCGGGTCGGTTGGAATGTAATATATATTGAGTTCCAACCCTTGCGCGCCGGCCTGTTCAATCTTTTTGGCGTAATCAACCCAGCCACCCGTCGAAATCCCATTCAAACTGCCGATGATTGGAATGTCGGTTGCCTCGCGGGCCCGGGCAATCAGATTGACATATTCATCTGGACCGAGATTGTACGCCGACGGTTCTGGAAAATAACTCATGGCTTCGGCATAACTTTCTGAACCATAGGCTAAGTAATGATCCAGACGATGGCTTTCGTGGGTAATTTGTTCCTCAAACAAAGAATACATGACAATGGCTGAGGCGCCGGCGTCTTCCATTCGGCGAATAGTATCCAGCGTTCTGGACAGGGGTGATGCCGATGGCACCACCGGATGTTTTAATTTGAGTCCCAGATAGGTCGTTGACAGATCCATATAACGCGTCCTCCTCAGCTCGGTTGTTCGGTTTTGGCCATTTTTTCGTACTTTTTCCAGCGTTCCATAATTTCACGTTGGGCGACTTCCATCAGGTGGGCCGCCGTCGTCGGATCGCTCTGAACGAGCATGCTGTAGCGGGTCTCGTTATAGGCATAGTCCTTGAGCGGCAGTTTCGGCGTTCGTGAATCGAGCAGGAACGGATTCTTGTTTTCGGCTTTCAGTCGCGGGTTATAGCGGAACAGCGGCCAGTACCCGGTTTCGGCAGCCAGTTTTTGCTGGTGCATTCCCTTGGCAATATCAATCCCGTGCGCAATGCAGTGGCTATAGGCAATGATGAGCGACGGCCCGTCATAACTTTCAGCTTCCTGGAAGGCTTTCAGGGTGTGGATGTCGCTGGCGCCCATCGCAATCTGGGCCACATACACATTGCCGTAACTGATCGCCATCAAGCCCAGGTCTTTTTTGCCAGTCGGTTTTCCACCAGCGGCAAATTTGGCAACCGCACCCATCGGCGTGGCTTTCGATGCCTGACCGCCGGTGTTGGAATAGACTTCGGTATCAAGGACCAGCAGGTTGATATTTCGACCACCAGCCAGCACGTGGTCAAGTCCGCCATAGCCGATGTCATAGGCCCAGCCGTCACCGCCGACAATCCAGACGCTCTTTTTGACCAGCATTTCCGACACACAGACCAAATCGCGAATTTGAAGGTGGTACTCAGGAAATTCGCCATCGCTGGTTTGCAGCTTTTGTTTCAAGATGGCGACTCGTTCGCGTTGGGCGCCGATTTCACCTTCGGTGTCCTGGGTGCTATTGAGCAGACCATCGGCCAGGTTGTCGCCGATGACCGTGCGCAATCGGGTGACCAGTTCGCGGGCATATTCGGTTTGTTTATCAATGGTGAGCCGCATGCCGAGTCCAAATTCCGCGTTGTCTTCAAACAAGGAATTGCTCCAGCTTGGTCCACGTCCATCTTTGTTGGTCGCCCAGGGGGTCGTTGGCAGGTTCCCGCCATAAATACTCGAACACCCCGTGGCGTTGGCAATCAACGCCCGGTCGCCAAAGAGCTGCGACAGGAGTTTCAAATACGGTGTTTCGCCACAGCCGGCGCAGGCACCAGAAAATTCAAAGAGGGGTTGGATGAGTTGGACGTTTTTCACGGAATCAACCTTGAGTGACTCGTGGACTGGAATGTCAGGTAACTTGAGGAAAAATTCCCAGTTGTCCCGTTCGACTTCTCTGAGTGGCAAATACGGTGCCATATTGATGGCGCGGCGTCCGGTTTGGGTCTTGTCCTTGACCGGGCAGACCTCGACGCACAGCCGGCAGCCTGTGCAGTCATCGGCTGAAACCTGAAGCGAATATTTTTTTCCAGGCAGTTCTTTAAACCGGGCATCGGTGTATTTAAAGGCCGCCGGCGCCGTTTCAAGTTCCGCCGGGTCATACACTTTGGCGCGAATCACCGCGTGTGGGCACACCATCACGCACTTGCCGCATTGAATACAGAGATCGGTTTCCCAGACTGGGACGTCCTGGGCAATGCACCGTTTTTCCCATTGGGTGGTGCCGACAGGGAATGTGCCGTCAATTGGGAAGGCGCTCACTGGCAACAGGTCGCCGCGACCAGCAATGATTTCGGCTTCGACGTTGCGCACAAAATCCGGGGCGTTGGCGGGCACGACCGGTGGTCGTTCAAAGGTACTGGTCAGTTGTTCGGGGACTGCCACCTGGTGCAGATTTTCAAGTGTCTGGTCAACGGCGGCGAAATTTTTGATCACCACGGCTTCACCGCGTTTGCCGTAGGTTTTGCGGATCGTGCCTTTGATTTTTTCAATTGCTTCTTCACGGGGCAGCACACCGCTGATGGCAAAGAAGCAGGTCTGCATCACGGTGTTGATGCGGTTGCCCATGCCCGCCTGTTTGGCCACCGAATAGCCGTCAACCACATAGAACTTGAGCTTGAGGCGAATGATTTGTTCCTGGAGCGAGCGCGGCAGCTTGTCCCAGACTTCATCGGGTCCATATGGACTGTTGAGCAGGAAGGTCGCGCCTTCACTGGCATTTTCGAGCACGTCAAATTGTTCGACAAAGCCAAACTGATGGACGGCGATAAAATTGGCACGTCGGATCAGGTACGTGCTGTTGATCGGGCGGGGGCCAAAGCGGAGGTGCGAAACGGTTCGCGCGCCGGATTTCTTCGAGTCATAGACGAAATACCCTTGAGCGTAAAACGGAGTCTCTTCGCCAATAATCTTGATTGAGTTTTTGTTGGCGCCAACCGTGCCGTCAGCTCCGAGTCCCCAGAAGAGTGCCCGGACGACATCATCGGCTTCGATATCAAAGTTCGGATCAAAATCGAGGCTCGTGTGCGTCACGTCATCATTGATACCGATGGTGAAGTGGTTTTTCGGCTTGTCTTTGGCAAGTTCGTCAAACACGGCCTTGACCATGGCCGGGGTGAATTCTTTGGATGACAGGCCATAGCGACCGCCGATGACTTTCGGGAATTTGGTAAACGGCGACAGGACCTGACCGTTGATGTAATCTTCGCTGATGGCGGTGAGGATATCCTGATAGAGCGGTTCGCCCGAGGCGCCAGGTTCTTTGGTGCGATCCAGTACCGCGATGGATTTGACGGTGGCCGGCAGCCCTTTCAGGAAATGTTCAACTGAAAATGGCCGATAGAGCCTGACTTTCAAGAGGCCGACTTTCTCGCCTTGTGCCAGCAGGTAATTGACGGTTTCTTCGGCGGTTTCACAGCCTGAACCCATCATCACAATGACGCGTTCGGCTTCCGGGTCACCGACATAATCAAACAGGTGATACTGCCGCCCGATCAACCGGGCAAACTTGTCCATCGTGTCCTGAACGATTCCGGGTGTCTCGGTATAAAAAGGATTGATCGTTTCGCGGGCCTGGAAAAAGACGTCCGGGTTTTGGGCCGTGCCTCGAATGACCGGACGGTCAGGTGACATCGCACGCATGCGGTGGGCATAAACGCTTTCACGGTCAATCATTGCGGAGATATCTTCTTCCGGAATGCGCTCGATTTTCATCACTTCGTGTGACGTTCGAAAACCGTCAAATACATGAAGGAAGGGAACACGGGCTTTGAGTGTGGAACTTTGCGCAATCAGCGCAAAATCCATCACTTCCTGCGGCGAACAGGCAAACAACTGCGCCCAGCCGGTTGACCGGACCGACATCACATCGCTGTGGTCGCCAAAAATTGAAAGTGCGTGGGTGGCGATTGAGCGGGCGGCGATATGAAACACGGTGCTGGTTAATTCGCCCGCAATCTTAAACATGTTGGGAATCATCAACAGCAGTCCCTGGCTTGAAGTGAAGGTCGTGGTCAGGGCACCGGTTTGGAGCGCACCGTGGACGGCACCTGCCGCGCCGCCTTCAGATTGCATTTCCTGCACGAGTGGAATGCTGCCGAAAATATTGGTCTGGCCGGCAACCGACCAGGCATCAGACAATTCCCCCATCGCCGAAGACGGGGTAATCGGATAAATGGCAATCACTTCATTGGTTTTGTGCGCGATATAAGCGGCGGCTTCATTTCCTTCCAGGGTAACTTTTTCGCGATTCATTGCTCGTCCTACCTTTCGCTGGCTGTTGTTTTCCTCAGTTGTGGCTGGCCGAAAACCTGGTGCCCGATCACGTCCTGATGAAATTCAATAGCATTGAATTATTAAGTAAGTGCTGTATTTTCAACTGGTTGTCATTCTGATTCGAGGAGACGCAACTCATCTGACCAGTTCGACAAACAGGAACCGTGAGCAACCATCAAAAACTTTTCACCGAGATTGGGTCGTTGCTGTGCTGGAGACCGATTTGGGGTTGTACCTCACTTGATTTAGAAGAGGAGCAAATCCCGTGCCTTGATTGAAAAGGGGGATTTTCCGCAAAGGCAGCATGAAGAATGAAAAAAGTGGTGAGTGGCTGGTGATGCGAATGACCTCACTTTTGCCCAAGATGGCATCGAGTGGAATTGGATTTCACGAAACTCTCTTTGTCACTCCCATCAAACTGACTTCAAGGGTGTCCTTTATGTCCTTTATGTCCTTTATGTCCTTTATGTCCTTTGGTTTGGACTCAACCAACCATCACTGAGACCAAAAATGAGGTGAGAGCCAGAAACACAAAAACGCCGTGCCAACCTGAACTCAATTGAACAGGGCAGCACGGCGGTGGATGGGAAAAATTCGATTCTTTCGTTGTGAGAAGCGAGTTTTAATATTTTTCGGGTTCGATAGGTTGAATAAACTTGCCCAGCGCAAAGCGATTTAATGATCGGAGCGATTGGAGTTGGTCAGTTTTCCAGCCCCCTGAGTCAGTTTTTACATTGGTGATGGACAGGGCCACCTGGCTCGCTGACTCCATGGTAATTCCTTGCTTATCAAGTTTGGTTGAAGTGCCAGGTTTGACTTTCAAACCAAGTTGATAGGTGAAATCAACTGATTGCCCAGGGGCAATGCTGACTGGCTGCTGCCAGAGCGCAACACAATTATGAGAGCCATCTGGCAAAAATCCCGTGATGAGAAATTCAATATTGTGGATTGTCGTTTGACCCTGGTTCCTCACGGTGCCGGTCAACACTTGTTTTTGATCCATGTCCATGATCACAGCCGTTTCCACTTTGATTGGCCAGGCAGGTGAAATCATCTGGTTGACTGCGATTTGTTTTGAACTGTAAGCATATTCTTGAGCTGCGGTTGAACCCAGGAACGGGTTCGTGAATACAAAGCAGAGAACAGCAAACAGAAAGAGGGAAGAGTATTTCATAATTCTTCTCAAGTTTAGATTCCAAAAAATGTGATATTGGGATGTATGCGAACCAGAGGGGGAAACCCTCGAACCTGACATTTGTTCAACTTTTTAAAGCTGAGCCGATCATAAAGAACAAACCCAGGTCAATCAACCCCATAAACGCCAGGATAAGGAAATTTTAGCGTCTTTGAGACAGCGAGATGAGGAGACACGGGGACAAGGCATACACATCAACGGAAATCAAAGCTGTGACAAGTCACAGCACTCCATATTCTTTTTCTGAACAGCTACCACTTCCGCTTTTGTTTTTTCACGTTCAGCACTTTGCCGGTCACGCCGTCAATCGTGCAGACATAAAGCGGATGCCCGATGTCATTGATGGACCACTGAAAGACGATCTTCTGGGTCAGATCAATTGAGAACCCAAGGCTGGTTGAAGAAGTAATGATTTTATCCGGCTTGCGCAATTCAATCGTCCAGACTTGTTTACCAGTTGCCCATTCGTACCTGGTCACCGTGTCGCCTGAAGCGAAAAAGATAGCATCCTTAAAACTGGCGCCCATGACGTCATTCCCATCCGGATTGCTCACCGGATGCGACCATTTGGGCTTCATGGTGGTTGTGTCCCACAAGGTCATTTCATAGCTGTAGTCTTTACCTGGTTCTTCTGGTTGCAGTAGCGCGACCGTCAGGAGTTCATTTTGATGAGCGATGAATTGCAGTTGGCGCAACGTGCTTTTTTCAAAACCGGGGCAGGAAAATTTGAGCGCGGAATCGCCTCGGACGGGGATTTTGATTCCCTGGCCGGAAACGTCAATTTCGTAGCGCGCTTCGGATGTTTCAATGGTGACATACTTCAGAAAAACCGGGTGGTCTTCGGTTGCATTTTGAAAAGTTTGATAGGTGGTCGGTGCCGATGCCGTGGGTCTTTGCGGCACGATTGCCAGAGTTGGAAGTGCGGCTGACAGCACCAGCCAGCCAGAGAGAAGTACAAGCAGAGTCAAACGAAACATAGGTGGTCCTTATGGTATTTAGGGTTCAGGGTTCGGAGAAATACAATTATTTCAATGGTTTAGTCTTTTGATAATCGGGAATATGATTCCAAAAAGGTAATATTTTTTATGATGGAGGTGTCATTTGAGGGGAGAGGTTCAGTCGTTTCTCCGGTGTTGAAGAATTGGTTTTCGCCCGGATGGGCGCCGGAAAGTAGCCGGTGTGGAAGCCTGCTTTGAGGCGCACCCACCGGAATCCAGGCCGCGAAGCGTTCGCGCCCGGATGGGCGCTGCACAATGTGTTCGGTACGATTCAATGATTGAAAGAACTGCCTTTTCACAAAACCCTGAACCCTCATCGGTCTCATTCTCCATCAACATCAAGCCCCGCCAACCAGCTTCTGATGATTCCAGCTTCGGGTATCTGCATCTCCTCAGCCGCCTGGAGTGCCAGTGTCAATAATCGCCGGGCTTCGGCACGGTCATCAGGTTGATTTCGTTGCATCAAAAGCAGACTGAATTTTGCTCGCCCAACCAAAAGGTCACGTTTGGCATTGAGCTTTTCATAAACCGGCAACTCTTCCTCCTGCCGAATCCGCAACGCTTCGTCCAACTCCCCACGCGCCGCCAGAATGTCGGCGATCTGCCCCAGCGTCACCGCCCGCTCCCGCACATCGCCCAACCGGCTATAGACCGGCAACTGTTCCTCCTGCCGAATCCGCAACGCTTAGTCCAACTCCCCACGCGCCGCCAGAATGTCGGCTTTGACCCCGGCTGCCAGGGCTACCTCACGGTCCGCTCCTCGTTTTTGGTCAAGCGTATGTTTGGCTTCAGCCGCATCCCAGGCGGTTTTTGGTTCACCAGCTTTGAGGGCAACCAGGCACAGCGTCCAATAGAAATTTGATTTTGAAAGATCATCCTGGCAGACAGAAAGTCCAGCCCGGCAAAATTGAATCCAGGCGTGGAATGGGCCCACGATGGAAGCAAACCAACTGGCGGCTTGTTCGATGTGGTTCAGCTCTGGTTCTGAAAGATTGGCGGTTTGGACTATTTCCAGCCAGTTGACCAGTGCTGCCTGTTCAATATGAATCGCCCGCCAGCAATCACCTTGCTGTTGGTGGGCTTCATCAGTGTTTTCAGCCGCTTTCGGAAAACGAACCGTAAACCAGTCGGTCATGCGATCAAGGGCTGTTTTGGCATCCGCCAGCGAACGGAAGTATTCCGCCAGAAGCGGGTGAATATTCCACGCCGGGTCAGGGCGCACTGTTTTGGGAACAGTTTCAACCAGCGAAAACTTTTGTGCCGTGACGATCAGCGTTTCAAAATCGTGTTCCTCCAAACCGGCAACGGCAGCGCCAATCCCAGGCCCAAAACCGGCAACCGGCAAGTACCCCAACAAGGCAAGGGCGGAGCACATTCGGTCACCGTCATGATCAAAATGACGGCGAAGCAATTCCAACGAAAGTTCAAAGGTGCTTCGCAAAATGGTGCGGGCTCTGTCTGCCGGATCAGTTGGGTCAGCCGGGCCAAGATCGAGTTGTTTCCGGTGGAGTTCATCTAAAAACCATTTGACCGAATACCCGTCAAGCAAATACCCAACTGCGAGGTGGATCGCCAGCGGAAGGAAGCCCAGCTCTTTGACCAGTCGTTTTTGGTCCACCAGCGGAGGCAATGGATATTTCCCAAATTCAGCCAGGAGTTGTTTGAGTGCATCTTCTTCAGTGAAGGGCTGGATGGAAACCTGTTCCCACTTTGAATTTTGTCGTCCTAATCCTTGAAGCCGTCCGGTGATGATGATTGGAACGGAAGACAATTGACTGACCAGTTGTCCGACCACCGACGCGATGGCACTGGAGTCCACATTTTCGATATGGAGCAAAGTCAGGAAGTTGAACAAACGTTCACGCAGAAGCTTCCAAGGATCAGCTCCGCCATAACTCACCTGGAGTTGGTCAAGCAACGTGTCGCGCAATTGCTCTGCTGTCCTGACATCATCTGATTGGAGCACCAGCCGTTTGTACCCGCCTGGAAATCGGTCGTGATGTCGTTGGGCAAATTCATCCGCCAGATAGGATTTACCGACGCCGGGCATGCCGTGAACCGCGCAAATCGCCACGGGTTGAGGATTGCCAGTGGCGGGAAGTAATGCCTTTTCGAGGGTTTCGAGTTCGGTAATCCGACCGATGAAAACACGTTCGCGGAGTTCAATATCTGGTTCGGGAGGTGGTGGAACAACCCACCAGCGAAGCCGGCCATTGTTGGTGTTTTTGTATATTTCATTGGTGTCACTCCAGAAGCCACCTTTTGCCCAGCCTCGAAACCACAGATCAAATTTGAGCGGGCGTCCAGTCTGGTCAAAGGTAATGTCAATCACCTGACAGCAATTCGGATATTTATCGTGTTCATAGAGACACCCGGCAGCCAGGTGCCGGAGCGAGCGTTGCGGGTCTGCCCATTCTGAGACTTCGGTCTCGTGGAGGTGTCCGCGAAGGAGCAAATCCAGGTTCTCGGAAACAAAGCGGCGACAGTCATTTCCATCGGCTAAATCTTCCAGCGGATGGTGGATCAATCCAATCCGAAACCCGGGAAGGGAAGCACCTTTTTCCGTCGCAAGGCGCATCACCTGATCTTCAGTCAACCGGAGTTTTCCGCTGTCGTTGTTATCTCCGGCGAGCCATGCGGAGTCGAGGCCAATGATGTGCAGGTCAAATGGAAACCCATTTAATCGTAGCGTTTGCCGGTAGCCAAGGTTGGAGTGCAATTGAGCATCTGGAAGCAACGCAGTCCGTCCAAAAGCTCGGAGCCACTCACGGTAGGCTTGTTGCCGTTCCAAAATGGCGGCAAGTTGTGCAGCTTCAAATCCAAATGGTGGTTTTCCGCCGGCCACCCAGTTGGAAAGATTGACGGCTGAAGCTTGAAAAAAATCGCTGCGGAGTTTTTCCCAGACTGGTTTTTGAACAGTTCGGTCAACATCGTGATTCCCAGGCACGACAAAAAATCGTTCGGGAGGCACCTTGAGCCGGGTGAGCGTCAGGTCAAGAAACTCCGAAGCTTTTTCATATTCCGCAGGCTGTCCTGAAAACGCCAGGTCTCCGGTAAAGCACACCAGATCAACTGGTTTTCCATCTGCGACAATTTTGGAGAGGTTGTCTTCCCACTCTTTGCCAAGCACTCGACGTCGGCGCCAATCATCAGATGGTTTCTGGTGGAAGTCCGAAATATGAAAAATGCGGATGGTGTATTCGGTCATAAACCTGGAAATCCGTGAAATCAAAACAGTTGTTGGAGAAAGCTCGAAAGCGTGAAATCAAAGAAGAATGATCCGCGCTGGTTGGAAGAGAATGATCAAAGGACATTCTCAATCATTAAGGAGCAATCTGCAACAAAACTCTTTCAGAAAACGGAAAGGTGACCGATGCTCAGCTTTGCTGAAGTTGTTGTGCTCTCGCCATTGGCAAACTGGTTGCCGTGAAACCAGGCAATGGGTATCGTTCACGAAGAGAACTCCTGGCTCATATCGAGAACCTGTATTTGTGGAGAAGCCGAAATGACTCACGAAGAAATGGAACGCACGATGGGGTTTATTCTGACTCAGCAAGCCAAATTCAGCGTGGATATTGATTTGTTGAAAGAGTCTCAGGAACGACTGACTGAAAATCAGGCCAGAATGTCTGCCGACATCGGAAGGTTAACCGAAAATCAGGCCAGTATGGCTGCAAATCAGGCGAGCATGTCTGCCGACATTGCCAGTTTGATCGAACTCTCGCGGAGATCAATGGAAACGGCGGATGCCGACCGGCGGCTGGTTCGTGAGATGGTTCAAGATTTAAAGGAAATGGTTTATCGGGTTGAATCGAAGGCCGACGATGCCTTGAGACTTGCCCGGAGGAGCGATTCTCCGTCATCGGGCTCGGAGTAGCCTAAGACCAATTTGCAATAAAGCGCTCGTATCATAAAATAGTCAAATAGTTCAATCAAATAAACTTAGTACAAGTCCCCATAAATGGGGGATGGAATTTCGGTGATTCCGAATTGGCTTTCGCCCGGATGGGCGCCGGACAATAGCCGGTGGTTTGCCGCTTTGGGCACACCACCGGATCTTTGGTCCGCAGTGGTTCGCGCCCGGATGGGCGCTGGAAGCTGGTTCGGGTCCCGGTTTTCGTGGAAGTTTCGGCTGCTGGCTCACGACTCCTGTTCCAGCGCCCATCCGGGCGCGAACCCGTGATGGCGACTCTTTCCGGTGGCCGCCTGTCCAAAGCGACACTTGTCACCGGCTATTGTCCGGCGCCCATCCGGGCGAAAACCAATTTTCTCCTGGCGAGTAGTCGAATTTCATCCCCCTTTTATGGGGACTTGTACTTAGCGAACGACTGACGACTGACTACTGACTCTTATTATTTTGTGGTTCGTTCCCGATACTGCGACTGCGGTTGCAGCGTCTTGGTGGTGTGTTCGGTGACGCTGAGTGGAGGCTCTGGAAGCAGGTTCGGTTGAGCCAGGGGTCGCTCTGGCAAGGGGAGGGAATTCGATTGTACCGGAGGTGCCATGTGCAGATAGAGTTTCAACAGTCGAGACCACTGAAAGAGAAACACGCTGGCAAGACCCATAATCATCAACAATCCAATGAGAAATAACGGCACGGCTTCGCCGACCTGTCCTCGCTCCAGTAACTTGATGGCAAAGAAAAACAACAGGATCAGTGCTCCACCTCCGATCACACCAACCGTGGTTGACACATATTTCACCATCTCTGTCAGTTGATGCGATGGCACCACCATTTCGGCGGGTCTTCCCTGGAGTGACAATTGCGTTCCACACCGGTTGCAGAATTTCAGTTGGGATGGCAAATCGGTTCCACAGGCTGGGCAGTACATAAATCAAAGTTCTCCTTCAAAAAAACAAACCATACCTTACCCGCTTGTTTGCTGGGAAGTGTTTTCTTTGTGAGATGTTACCGGAAAAGTCAAGTCGAATTCGAGTGAGGGATACTGGCTTTTGATCCGGCTTCAGTCAGTCCAGGTGCCCTCTGTCATCGCCATTCACCCTGGAGCGTAAACGCCGCCCAATAAAATGGAGAGCGAAACCGGGGGTTTTTCATCAGTGTCAGTTGTGCTGTTCGTAGGGCCGCGACTGGACGTTGATGATTCTGAAACATGGCTCGATAAAATTCCTTCATAAAGACTGCCGTGGCTTTATCGTCAACTTTCCACAGGCTGGCGACCACCCGGCTGGCGCCGGCATACATAAAGGCACGCGTCAGCCCAACCAGCCCTTCGCCACGGACTTCTTTTCCGAGACCGGTGCGGCAGGCACTCAGGACCACCAGTTCCACCGGGATTTTCAGATTCACCAGATCCGAAACCCGCAAAAACCCATCTACGTCCGTGCCTTTCTCATTGACCAGCGACAGGACAATGCCTGAAAGCTCCGGATTCTGACTGTTGAGGAGCCCGTGGGTGGCAAAATGAATCACCTGATACTGATCAAACGGAAGATGAAGGGCTGTATCGCGGCTGGTTTCAAAATCCAGGGCGAGTTTAAAGTCCTTTGGTGAAAGACCAGTGGTAATGTCAATTGCTTCCCGGCGGGAAAAGGGAAGTCGCCCTAAGGAGGTATCCCCTGGAAAATCACGCAATACCTGATGCTTTGAGGCACTGGCGACTACCTGTTCGGGCGGGTTCTTTTTGGTCTGGGCCAGTTCTTTTTTGAGTCGGCTATCGGTTGAGGTAAATACTGGATCGGCAAAAACCGCCAGTTTTTTTGACGCCAGCTTGCGATGGTCACCTTCTTTTCTTAAAACCGGTACGGCTGAAATTGACGGGAGGTATAAAATCTCGTTGGTTGTCACCAGGGAGGCTGGCACAGTTTGTGATTCACCCGCCGCAGGTGCAATTGGCAACACACCCAGCGGGATATATTGCAAAATTCCATCACTGACAACGATGAGTCGTTTTCCTTCTAACTCGGCTGCGGCTGGCGCCAGGATCATCTGACTTAACGCCTGGGCGGCCTCACCGATGGCTGATTGAGCCGATGGCGAACTGGAAGTTTCTGCCGCTGGATTGGCACTGAGTGCGTCATACACCCGGCGGGCAACGGGTTCGATGGTAGTGCGACCAGGGAGTTGGTACGTTTTTATGGTTGTTTGGGAAACAACCCACAAATAGCTTTGTTTTTCACCGAGTAGATATTCAAGCAGCACGGTGTCGGGATCAAGTATCTGCTGTTGTATTTCCTCAACCGAGAGCGGTTTGGATTGAAACACCGATGAATATTTTGGGTTCTCAGTTCGGATTTTGGTTTGTACCTGATCAAGTTGATTCAGACAGTCCTGGACTTCTTTTTCACCCGCGCTGATTTTGTCGGCGGGCTGATTGGTGCTGGTCAATTTTCGGAGAGTAATGAACTTTTCGCTCAACTGCCGCTGAAGCTTCTGTTCCTCAGTCAGGAGTTCCGGTCTGACCCCCTGACGCAGACCCAGTTGATTTTCCCGCAACAGTTCCACAAAGCTTCGCGCCCGGCTCCCTTCGGCCATTTGAAAGGCCAGCCTGGCATAGTCTGCCTGGGGATGTTCCTGATCGAGCTGCACCAGGACTTCAATATAGCTGCCGTACAGTGCCTGAACCGTTGCAAAGTAGGCCGCCCGAGTTTGAGGACTGGCTGTATTTTGACGCAAGAGTTCAACCAGTCTGATGCCTTCCTCAAAGGTGGTTTTGGCTGCTAAAAGTTGACGCAAGTCTTTTTGTAATGACCCCAGACTTCCAAGTGATCTGATTTGAGTTTCAGTATCGCCAGTTTGCTGACCCAGCCGAAGTGCCGATTGGTGAGCTTCCTCTGCCTTGGAAAATTCCTTCGTCAGGTGATAAAGCCGCCCAATATTGTTCAGCGTCGAAGCTTGAATGATGGGATTGCTGATTTTTTTGTGCAATTCGAGCGCCTGAAGATAATGGCTCAACGCCTGGGGCAAATCACCCATTCGGCGGTAGATGACACCGAGCGTCGTCAACGATGAGGCTTCGATGTACTGATATCCATATTCGTGACTGAGTTGAATTGCCTGCTTGAGGATTTCTGAGCCTTTGGCATAGTCCCTGATCATCAGGTAGACATACCCAAGATTGTTGGCGAGATTGGCTTCGCTGTGGATAAATTTATTTTTGTGAGCCATTTCCAGAGCTTTGGAATAATAGCCAATCGCCGTTTCATATTCGCCTAACGCATCATAGGTGGCAGCTAAATCATTGAACGCTCTTACTATTTCCCTATCCACCTGACGGGACTGAGCCAGATCGTGTGCCTGGGTCAGGATTTCAATTGCCTTTTGAGGGTTTCCCATCTGGAAGTAGGTATGGCCCAGGTCACTCAGGATCAATAGCTCACTCGCCTGGTCTTTGACTTCGCGCTGGATGACCAGCGCTTTCTCAAAATATTCAATCGCTGTTTGTTGCTCACCCGCCAGTTTGTGAACGGCACCAATATTGCCCAAACACGTTGCTTCATGAAATCGGATGCCTATTTTACGACTGAGTTCCAACATCTGGTGATAGGTTTTCAGGGCTTCCGGAAGTCGTCCTGAATATTGATAGATCCCTCCCACCGCGGAAAGTGCAACACATTCAGTGTCTTTATCTCCTGCATCATGAAAGATCTGGGCTGCCTGCTGGTATTTTTCCAGGGCTTTCTCAAAGTTGTTCAAACGCTCATACACCTGTCCTGATTCCTGTACAAACAATGCCTCAGCGCGCTTATCACCAAGGCGTTGGCTCAATTGAGTTCCCGCTCCAAGTTTGGTGAGGGCCCGGTGCAATTGTTCTGGGTCATCGGTTTGAGAGAATTTTTGAACCTCATCAAAAAATTGCGGCAGGTTCACATAATCTGCAAATTGGCAAAAATCATCTGGCGTGGCTGGATGTCGCTCACTGACCGTAAGTTCAAAAAAGCTGGAAGTGGATGTTGGATCTTTTGGTTTAATTTCAAGCTCATACCGGCCACCCGATCCTGAAACAAAAAAGATCATCTGGGAGCCATAGGTGCCCAACGGAAATGACCGTTCAAGTCGCAGGTTTTGGTCAGCACTTCTGAGTCGAATCGTTGTGGTAACCCCATGCTGGACAACTTTTCCTTCAAGGACCGAATTTTCAGGGAGTGAGAGTGAGTAGACATATTTCTCGCCTGTCACGACTGTTTTTCGAAGTGTCGTTCCAAAAGAGAATGGCGCTGATTGAGGGGATTGAGTGACAGGTGGTGGGTTGGGAACATTGGTTGTTGACGGTGACTGCTGGCCATAACTGGTTGTGAATCCAATGATAAGCCAAATGAATATTCTTGAATCCCATACAAGACGCTTTAGGCATCGATTTATCGCGTGCATAACTGAGTACCCTGTTGTTTTCAGAGGATAGCTGATGGGAAATTCCCGTGAGTTAGCTGTCACCGTTCATACCATAGTATATCAAGGACTAATTTTTGGACAAAAAAAGACGAACCGTGGCCACATTGGCCATGGTTCGTCTTTGGGGAAACAACTGATGAATGTGGAGGCTTGCTACACGGCAACGACTTCGAGTTCCGGGTCAACTTCGCTCCGCAGGATATGCTGGATGGCGTACAGCGTTCCGGAAATGGAGCTTGGGCAGCTTCCACAGGCGCCTTGATACCGGACCGATAAGGTTTTTCCTTCAAGTCCCATAATTTGCAGGCCACCACCATCCCCAGCCAGCCCAGGTCGGATCCGAAGGTCCAAAATTTCATTGATTTGATCCAGCTTGGGGTTCAATCCGGGCAAAAAGGCCGCCTCCGCTGGCACCTGGGCGGCAATCGAAGCCGCTGCTCGAATTGGGATTGCCACCTGACGCAGCAATTCATCCCAACCAATTTCATTGTCTTTGGTAATGGTCACAAAGCGGTCCATGATAAAGACGCTCTTGACGTGTGGAATCGTAAACAGCGATTCGGCCAGCGGGTCTGAAGCTGCCTCCGCCGGGGTGGCGAAACTGTGTGAGACACCTGGCGCGGTCAATGGTTCTTTCAAAATGATCTTGCGAGCATTTGGATTTGGCGTGTATTCGATATCCTCAATCTTAGGCATACCCCCATACTCCTCGTTGAAAAATTGCAGATGATGAGTGAAAAGGGAAGCCTACAGGAGGTGGGGGCGCCCGGTCTATCCGACTTTCCAGTCCAGAGGAGTGTCCGGCTCACCTGTGTTGGCGGGTGGTTCGTCAGTCCCATCTGGAGCAGCGAGTGCCGCAAGCTGGATTTCCAGCAACGCAAGCCGGTCATTGAGTGCTACCAGTTCATACCCCATGTCACATTCATCCAGATAGGTCCATTTGTATTCCGGATCATCAGACAGAATCACAATGTCTTTTTGGTTCGTTGGGAACTTGATCAACATTTTAAATGGATCTGTCTCAACCGGGCTTGGGTATAAATCACCATAGCCAATCTCGCCAGTGGATTTTTTAACTACTTTGAAAGCCATATCCTTGATTCCAAATACCTTAAATTTGATCTGGGTCTTGTCCAAGCTGACGGAGCAATTCAGCAAGGCGTGCGGCTTTTTGCTCAGCTTCGATGGCTTTTTGCTCGGCTTGTTCAGCTCGACGCAATGCGGATTCTTTTTCTCTTCGTTCCTGTTCCAGGCGTTCGTCGAGGTGTGGAATCCAGTGGCCAGACTTGTCATACCACCGGAGCCAAAGCCGATGATTGTCGTGGTAGCTGCCTTCCCATAGCCCAAGTCCTAATTCGATTTCTTCAAACCAAAATCGCCCTTGATGATTGAGCACTTCCTCATACCGTGTCCCCGACAATTTCAGGATTTTTAACTCGTCCGTATGTCGGCTGAAGAGCACATAATAGGGAACCCGCAAAATTTGCTCGTAAACCTCCCATTTGGAAGGGGATTCGCCTAGTTTTCGAGGTCGAGATTTGCCAAGGTCTTCATCTTTGGTACTTTCCGACAGGAATTCAACAATGATCATGGGCGCCGTTCCTTCCTGCCAAATCACATAGCTGTCACGCAATTTCCGTCCGTTTTTCACGCCAACCGCAACAAACCAATCTGGCCGCTTGCACTGGCCGGTGTTATGCACGTTGAAATACAAATTCACATCTGCGGCGATACAGATTTCTTCGGGCGCATAAACCGGTGACTGAAATGTGTCTTCGAGTAGACGGGGCTGCCAAAGATGAAAAAAGTCTGGCACACCTGGGTCTCCTATCTGTTCGGATGGTAGATCTTCCATGGTTGGAAGTGTTTCTTTTGGTGGCAACGGGTGGTCCAATGTTTGATATTTGGTGGACATTTCTGGCCTCCTAAAAGAATGTAGAATAAATAAGTTATCTGCCGCTTGAACAAAGTTTCCAGGGAAGGGTGGTCTTGGTTTTCACCAAATCAAATATATCGTAGCCCCAATTTCATTGTTTCCGCAACAAAATGAAATGTCGTTAAGAAACAGGCTCAAATTGTTTGTGCCCTACAGGTTAAAAGGTTCTTCATTTTATATTCCTCATTTGAACCGGTTCAATCAGGTCAGCCGGAGTAAACCCAAAAATTCGCGAATAGAAATAAAACTCGCCGTCGAGCGTGCGCTTGATGTTTTCAGCTTTGCGGAAGCCGTGTTGTTCGCCTTCATAAGCCACATAGGCCACCGGAAGCCCTTTTCGTTCCAGTGCCGCCACCATCATTTCCGCCTGATTGGGAGGAACGACTTTGTCTTCCAACCCTTGAAAGAAAATCACTGGACACGAAAGCTGGTCAACAAAGTGAATCGGCGACCGTTCGACGCACACCCGTTCCCAGTCAGGCCCGAACAGAAAATCCTGGTATCGGGATTCGAACTTGTGGGTGTCACGCACCAGTGCCAGGGCATCGCTTACGCCATAAAAACTGGCCCCGGCGTGAAATACATTGTGAAAGGTCAATGCACAGAGCACGGTGTAGCCTCCGGCACTGCCGCCATCAATCGCCAGCCGGTTGGCATCTACCAGCCCTTGACCCACCACATACCGGGCCGCGTTGATGCAATCCTGGACATCAACCACACCCCACTCAGCACGAAGCCGCTCGCGGTACTCGCGTCCATATCCAGTACTGCCGCCATAATTGACATCCAGTACGGCAAAACCACGACTGGTCCAGTATTGATACCCCCAGGTCAAAATCGGATAGGTCTGTCCGGTCGGACCGCCATGACATTTGACCAGCAGCGGAGGTTTTTCACCTTCAGGTGCCTCGAAATCAGGATTGGTCGGCGGATAATAAAAAGCATGGGCCGTCAACCCCTGCTCGGTTGGAAATTCAATTGCCTGGGGAACCGACAAAAACCGTTCGTCAACCGCCAGGGTGCTGGATGTGCGCAACACTTCGACCTGAAGCGTCTCCAGGTCAAGCCGAACCACCTGACTCGATTCAGTTGGAGACGCAGCACAAAAAACCGCCGCACCCGGAACCGTACTCACATTCCAAATTTTGGTGTAGGGAAGATCAATTTTGCGAAAGTCGCCAGTCTGCAGATTGATTGTGGCCAGACGCGATTGGCCGTGCTCAATGTAGCTGCACACCATCCGTTCAGCCGACTCAATCGCAAACAGGGTCATGCCAAATACCCAGTGGGGTTCGGCAAATTCGGCGTTCATTGGGCACACCGGCTGAATATCACCTGACTTCCACCGATAGAGATTCCACCAGCCGGTTTGGTCTGACACAAAATACAATTCGCCGGAAGGTGACCAGGTTGGCTGGACAATTGATTCCGTCCGGCCACCAGCCATCAGAGAGCGGTTGATGAGTTCACTGGATTCAGCAACTTCGGCCATCCATAGCTCAGTGCCATCCCAGGGAAGGTTGGGGTGTGACCATTCAATCCAGGTCAAAAACTTTCCGTCGGGACTCAGTCTCGGCGTGGAGTAAAAATCATTGCCTTCCACCAGCACCGAAATGGTTCCAGATCCATCGAGTGTGACCGCACCCAGAAAGTTCCGGGCTTCGTGATCTTCCGGTGAGTGATCTTCGCACACACAAATCAGCCGCTGATGGGCTCGATCAATGGCTGCATCCGCATATCGCATTTGGGTTTCCGGCGTGATCGCTTCAGGTGCGGACCCTGAACTTGTGCGGTACAGCCGTTGATCCCGGTAGTTTGAAAAGTACACCGTCTGTGTGTCAATGAGCACCGGAGCGCCGCCGTATTCGTGAACTCTGGTTCGCGCGTTAAAGCCTTCGGGAATCAAATCAGTCGTTGTCCCATCGCCATTCCATTTGACCAGGACGCTCCGTCCAGCCTCAAGCGGGCGACCTTCAATCCAGTACATGTCGTGGCCTGACACGTGGATTTCGAGCAGGTTGACGGTTTTGGCGACAATCAAATCAGAGGAAATTGGGGATTTCCACGAACCAAACGGAGCACTGTGGAGTGATGTCATAGGAGTCAGGGTTCAGGGTTCAGGGTTCAGGGGCATAAGCGCCAGGATAAGGATTTCAGGCCCGCAGGGTCGTCGTGCAATAGCCGTGGTGCGAAGCCCACGGTTTCTCGGCCAGAACCAGACCCAGGCCAGGCAATGGTGTCGTTTGGTGTCTACGGAAGGAGCTCAGGTTTCCTTATCCTGGCGCTTATGGGGTTCAGGGTTCAGGGGTGTGTGAACCTCACCAGTCTATGAGTTGGCCAAAAGGAGTTTTTCCAGCACCGCCATTCGTACGGCCACGCCGTTTTGGACCTGTTCCAGGATTTTGGATTGGACTGAATCAGCAATTTCAGAAGCAATTTCCACGTTTCGGTTGATTGGACCAGGGTGCAACACAATCGCATTCGGGCGAGCCAGATCAAGTCGGGATTGATTCAGGCCATAGAACTTGAAGTACTCGCCCAGGGTTGGCAGGAAGGCACTGTTTTGGCGTTCGCGCTGGATTCGCAACATCATAATGGCATCGGCATCAGTTACGGCATCTTGAATGGAATTATAAACCGTTGCTGTTCCAGGATTTCCATCCGCCAGATGTTCTATTCCATCCGCCAGTAACGTTCTGGGACCGCCAATTCGAACCTGGGCGCCGAGTTTGGTCAGCAAATGAACATTTGAGCGGGCCACCCGACTGTGAAGCACATCGCCCAGAATTGCCACCGTCAACCCGGCGATTTTCCCGAAATGTCGCCGAATCGTGAGCGCATCAAGCAGCGCCTGGGTGGGATGTTCATGCGCACCGTCTCCGGCATTGATGAAATGCGCCTGTGAAAAATTCGCCAGATGGGCCGGCACTCCCGAAGTCGAGTGCCGAACCACCACCGCATCGGGTCGCATGGCATCCAGGGTCAAAATGGTATCGCGAAGCGTCTCGCCTTTCGTCACACTTGAGGCGCCAACGACCAGATTGACCACTTCCATTCCAAGACGCTTGGCCGCGATTTCAAATGACGTGCGGGTGCGGGTCGAGGCTTCAAAAAACAAATTCACCAGCGTCCGCCCGGCACATCGGGAGAGCGTTGCTTGATCAGGAGTTTCGAGTGGAAGAAAGCCATCAGCTCGATCCAGCACATCAAGAATCATCTGAATGTTGAGCGGGCGAATGCCAAGTAAGTCTTTCATAATGAGCGAGGTAGCGAGGTAGCGAAGTAGCGAGGTAGCGAGGTAGCGAGGTAGCGAGTAGTCAGAACAAATACTCCCAAATTTGAAGTGTTCAAAAATTATTGACAGCCTCCAGAACTTAAAGGTCAAGGATCCAATTCAAACTGTGATGGATTGACTACTCGCTACTCGCTACCTCGCTACTCGCTCTTGCTCTTCGCTTCAACAATGAGCACCTGATTGATGTCGTCAATGCTATCAATCATGACTTTGACGATTTCGCTGGCTTTGGTGGCCACTTTTTCGCCAATGTAATCGGCCTGGATCGGGAGTTCGCGAAAGCCCCGGTCAACCATGACGGCGAGTTGAACGCATTTCGGGCGACCGATATGAAAGAGTGCATCCAGCGCCGCCCGGATGGTGCGTCCGGTATAGAGCACGTCGTCCACCAGCACGATGGTGTAGGAAGTGATGTCTTCCGGCATTTCGGTTTGGTTGACAACCGGAGCACTGGCGACCAGGGTCAGGTCATCGCGATAGAGTGTGATATCCAGGATTCCAACCGGAGGGCGGCTCCCTTCGAGTTCGGCAATCCGGTCGGCCATGCGTTCAGCCAGCGGAACGCCACGTCGTCGGATTCCGGTTAACAGCAAATCCTGGCTGCCGTGGTTGCGTTCCACGATTTCAGACGCCATGCGGGCCAGAACCCGGTTCATTTGAGGCGCGTCCATCAGACGGACTTTTTCAATGAATTCCATAAAAATGTCTCGGTTTTTTAGTCAGTCGCCGGTAGTCGGTCGTCAGTCGTTCATCAACTTGAGGAGATTGAGTGATTTAACTGGCTACAACGGCAGATTGGTGATGAAAAATGAGTTGTGAAAAGGACGGTCGTAGCTTGTAACACAGGAAACAGCCGTGTCTCAAGCACGAGAAAAACTTTCAATTCACTTAAAAAAATTTGGCTGAAGAAAAGGCAGTGCGTGAGCCTGCTTTCTCCAGCCAAAAATCAAATCATCAAGTCTGAATCCAAACCTGGGTGGTCCTACTGCTCAGGCGTGTCGTTTCTGCTTCTACCGGATTTTGTGGTATGCCAGGCTCACCTTGGAAAGAAAGGGCCTGTCAGTACCACCCGCGTCAGTGGGCCTGGTTGCTTCCAAACCCACCCGCTCACACGGGTGGTACTCACTAAGTACCGATTGTGATTGGTGGAAACACAAGAAGGAACGAAGCATTGCTGCCATCAAGCGATTCGATCAAATAAACTTATCGAACGACTGACAACGAACTGGTATTATTGTTCTGGTGAGTTGTTCTCCAAAATATCCAGAAAGACCCGAATCGTTTTGCCTTCGATGAGCGCCACATCATAGTTGCGATCACCTCCGAAATTCCCAACTACGATTCGGGTATCGAGGCTAGTTGAGGCGCCTTCATACCGAATGACCGGCACCCCATTGGCCAAAAGAATCCGATTGGTTGGGTTTGCTTCGTCCTGGGCTAAACCCAGTACCGACCCGTTTCCAGCCTGTGGCGCCTGGGCCATTCCCAGCAGCTTGAAGTTTTCCGGAAGTGAAAATTCAGTTGACGCCAGGTAGTTTCCGCTTCCATCGGTGGAATACACCCGTACCCGGTCGTCTCCCAATACCAGCAGGTCCGTTCCGCTGTACACAAAATCCACCGTTCCAACCGAAGGGATCACATCCCGAGTGACAATTTCCGATTCAATCGGAGTCCCAAACGTCGTGGCCGAAGTCCGGGGGAACACCAGAAGTCGGCGCTGGTTGTCCCCATCTTCAGCAATTGCCAGCACATCAACCAGGTCATCCTGATTCACATCAAGCACTTTCAACCCTCGGAGCGGAGTCGAACCTGAAGTTGGAATCACAATCGGCGGGCCAAAGGTTCGGTCTGGCCTTTCAGCTCGAACGGTCAATTCCGTTCCGCCAGTGACCTTCAGGAAGGCATACACTTGCTGAACGCCACCAATCCGGACAAAATCAATTCCACGCGCCATGGCCTCACATTCCTGGCTCAGGCCGGTTTCAAACGGGTCACTTCCTACAACGCCAAGGTTGCGGTCCAGATAAAGGGTAGTTGCTGGTTGAGGTTGGCCAACTGGTTGAGCCAAAATATCGAGTTCAAAATCTCGGGAAGTATTGAACTGTCCAGATTCGGCACTGAGTGTCGCACCAAACGGCAGGTTGAACCGGGAATCAAAACTGAATGAGCCAGTTCCGGAACTGAAATAGATTTGACTGGCCTGGTCGGGAAATCCGATGAACAGGTCATCTGGCCCGTCTCCACCAAAATTCCAGGTGACCACCGACGTCACATCGGAGTGAAGCAAAGTGACTTTGGTTTGGGAAACTGTGATGAGACCAAGGCCAGTTGTTCCTCCACGAACCACCGACACCCAGGCAGAACGTCCCTGGTAGCCCTCAATTGGCTCTTCGACGCTGACCGAAACTGCTTTTCCAAACGGTAGCGTGGGCACACCTACAAACTCAAAAAAGCCCCCCGCGTCAGTAACCGTGGTCTGGTTGTCGCTTTGGAGCGTCACCTGGGCATTGGCAACACCAGTTCCGATTGGAGTCACCACCCTTCCGGTCACAGTCGTCAATGGATCTGGAGCGATTTGAATCGTCACCGGTGCGGCTTCCCCGACATTCCCGGCAGAGTCAATCGCGCGGGCTTCGAACGTGAGTTGCGTTCCCGGCGCGGCATTCGGAACCGTGTAGGACAGTTGGAACGGCGCTTCGGTCAAATTGGCGGCAACCTGGCCGTTGATTTTGATTTCGACCCCGACCACGGCACTGTCATCGGTGGCGGAAACCGCAATCGGGAACGTTTCGCCTCCCACAACCGTCAGATCAGCCGTTGGCGATGTAATTTCAGCCTGTGGTGCAACGTCATTGCGATCCGTCTGGTTGTACTGGCTGATGATGAGTCGCGAATCTCCTGTGCGCTGGTTTTGATTGCCGTTGATCGCAGATGCTGTCAGGTAGGTAAACGATTCATCCACGGCAATTCCAGTTGCAAACCGGTAGCGGTTGATACCGCCGGGTACATCCAGGCGTGACGCTGGAACCACTCCAGCCAGGACCGCACGCGACTGGTTTTCAGGTATGACATACACTGGAATAAACCCAACTGAAAGCCCTCGACCAATCGCACTAAAGATCAGGTTTCCGTGGACTTCCAGATCGGAAAGAATCGTGAGTTCAAGTGGTGTCACCCCAGCGATTTGCGGAGACTCAGGGTCCTGGACATTGACTGAAAGCAGGCCATTCTCAAATGTTTCCGACGACCGTCCAGCAATCAGC
>JACQXX010000027.1 GCA_016208495.1 Acidobacteriota bacterium
GTGAGCCATTGTTTTTCTCCTCCTTCTTAACTAGAGGATGACACTTTAGCTCACTTTTTTGTTTCCGAAAGTGTATACAATTTATGATACTTTCCTGTATACGATTTAATGATATTCAACAACCCTGAACCCTGAACCCTGGTGGTATGATATTTCCATCCGACTCCCTAACCACTAACCACATTCTTCATTTCTTTCTGTTTTCAGGGGTATTGAGTTCGTCCACGGGGGTTGGTGCAGGCTTTTTGGGCGAGTTGATCTGCACTGGTGCCATCATTTTTCCCATTGTCGGCTGACAATGTGGCGTTGGTAGCGTTGGTGGTGGAACCAGGGCAATCGCGCCCATCAGCGGTTCTGGCCGGGGTGAAACTACCGGAGCTTTTGACCAGAACGGCAACTTCCCTCCCATTCCCAAATAGAGGCTGATTCCGGAAAAGAACCCAATACACAGTGCCACAATGGCCCCACCAACTTTTGCCACTCGCTTGCGAAGAGCAGCCACTCCAACCGGACAGTTTTCCGTCAAAATCGAGCCATCCTGGCGTTGATAAAACCTGACACACAGATTGCCTTCGGTTTCAACAATCAGTCGTTCGGCTTCTGGCCGGCTCATGGCTGACAGGTTGTACACATTCTTACTGCACTGCCCACAAAATCGAACCCGATGATTTCCAACCATTGAATCCCAGTTGGCTGAACAGGGCGCCGCAACTTTGACGTTATCGAGTGGGTTTTGAAACTGTGGCATGGGTGTCCTCCATCAAAAACTGAACTGAAATGTTTGCAATGGTGGCTTAATCGCACGCGAAGCGAAAGGGTTTCCGAAAAAGAGAGTATTTTTTTCAGTTTCCAGGTCCAAAACACAAAAACCCCGCCCGAAGATCCAGGCGGGGTACGTGTAAGGAAGGAGAAAACCAAATGAAGAAAGTGATTAGTGATTAGTGATTGGTGGTTAGTGATTCTTCGAAAGTATTAATTTCTAAGCACTAGCCACTAACCACTAACCACTAAAAGATTTCTTTATTCTTCATTTCCTTAGACAAACTGTTCGATTTCGGTTGAGCCAGCCATGGCACGAGTGCTCGACGTGCCATTCGAAATAATTTCAGACACTTTGTCAAAATAGCCCGTGCCGACTTCGCGTTGGTGCTTGGTGGCGGTGTAGCCATCAATTTCGCTGGCAAATTCAGCCCGTTGCAACTCTGAATAGGCCGCCATGCCACGGTCGCGATAGCCCTGAGCCAGATTGAACATGCTGTAATTGAGCGAGTGGAACCCAGCCAGGGTCACAAATTGGAATTTGTAGCCCATCGCGCCCAGTTCACGTTGGAAGCGGGCAATCGTCGCCGAATCCAGCTTGGCTTCCCAGTTAAATGATGGCGAGCAGTTATACGCCAGCATTTTGCCGGGGTACTCTTTCCGAATCGCTTCAGCAAACCGCTTTGCTTCTTCCAGGTTCGGTGTTGAAGTTTCGCACCAGATCAAATCGGCGTACGGCGCGTAGGCCAAACCGCGAGCAATGGCGGTGTCGAGGCCGCTCCTGATGCGGTAAAAGCCTTCTGCGGTTCGTTCACCGGTCATAAACCGATGATCAGCCGGATCAACGTCGCTGGTCAGCAACTGAGCGCTATCGGCGTCAGTGCGTGCAATCACCAGCGAGGGGACGTTCATCACGTCAGCGGCAAGCCGGGCCGCTGTCAGGATCCGAATGAAATGGCTGGTTGGAACCAGAACCTTTCCACCCAGGTGACCACATTTCTTTTCCGAAGCAAGCTGGTCTTCAAAGTGAACCCCAGCCGCGCCGGCTTCGATCATCGCTTTCATCAGTTCATATGCGTGCAACGGGCCGCCAAATCCAGCTTCTGCGTCTGCAACAATAGGTGCCAGCCAATAGGTACCATCTTTTCCTTCAGAGTGGTAAATTTGGTCGGCCCGAAGCAACGTCTGGTTGATACGACGTACAACACTTGGAACACTGTTTGAAGGATACAAACTCTGGTCTGGATACATTTGCCCGGCTAAATTTGCGTCTGCTGCGACCTGCCAACCGCTGAGGTAAATTGCCTTGAGCCCAGCTTTGACCTGTTGCATGGCTTGATTCCCAGTTAAGGCACCCAACGCATGCACATAATCCTCGGTGTTCAACAGGTCCCACAACCGCTTGGCACCCAGCTCCGCCAGTGAATATTTGATTTCAACGGTATTGCGCAGCTTCAACACATCTTCCGGGGTATAAGGCCGGTCAATTCCAGCCCAGCGTTCGTTGGTTTTCCAGTTTTCATACATCTCGTAAACGGTCATAAGTTTTGTATCCTTTCCAGCGTAAGTAAATTCTTCTTTTACTGGTACTTCGACGTTGTACTTCGATCAAAAAATTAAAATAAAGACGTGGGCAGCAAGTACAATTCGAGGAGGCACCAGACACTCCAGCATCAGAATCAGGAGGCGAAATCTGATGACAAACTTAGAAAATCAGGGAATTCTTCTTTGGTGAAGAGCGCTTCGGCATCTTCACGAGCTTTTAGAAAACCGGCGATGACGGCTTCAACTCTTGCTTCAGGCGCGCCGGTCATCTCTTCACGGATTTCAGTCACGATCCGGTTGTATTCTTCTTCAAAGACCTGTTTGATCAGTTCGGGTGTGACCACCTGGCCGTCGTCAAGCGTCACCCGGTTGTGGAGCCACTGCCAGGTCTGGGCGCGTGAAATTTCCAGGGTGGCCAGATCTTCCATCAAATTATCCCAGGCCACGCAGCCGATATCCTGGTTCCAACCGTTCTGGTAGGCAATTCCAACCCGAACGTTTTTGCGCACGCCAGCCAGTGTTTTGGCGCCGGATGGCTCCGGAATCAGATCCGGATATTTGTCAAAATCTTCCAGAAGCACATCCAACTGGTTATCACGAGTAAAGGCCGACATCGCAATGCCAATGAAAAACGGGTGCGACACCCAGCAGCCATCGTGCCCCATTGAGGCTTCAAGTTCTTTATCTTCTCGAACCTTGGCAAATTGTGCATCGCGCATTTCACGGGTTTTGCCCGGTGTGAAGGCCGCCATTCCACCCATCGCAAAGGCACCACGGGAATGGCAGATCTTGATCAGACGCAGGGCATAATTTTTCATCCACGGGCGATTCAACCCAATTGTGGCTCGATCCGCCAGGATGCGATCTTTGTGGTTTTTCAACACTTTGATGTCGCTGAAAATCTTGTCCCACCGGCCTACATTCAATCCGGCGGCGTGCTCGCGGATTTCATACAGAATTTCTTCCATTTGAAAGGCAGCCGGAAGCGTTTCAATCAGAAATGTGGCACGCAGCGTGCCCACCGGGATATCGAGGGCTTGCTGGACCGCGGCAAACAGGTTGTTCCACCAGCGAGCTTCCAGATAATGCTCGCATTTGGGAATATAATACTTCGGTGTGGCGCCCTGGGCGATCAAGGTTTTTGCCGTGTGGAGCATACACAGGGCAAAATCCATCAAACCACCGTGGATTGGGCTGCCATCAATGCGAATGTTTGATTCGGTCAAATGCAGCCCACGAACACGAACCATCACCACGGCCATATCGGCGGGATCAAGTTTATACACCTTGTCGGGCTGGCCTTTTTCACCCGGCTGGGTGTAGGAAAGCGTTTTTTCAATTGCTCCGATGACGTTATGAACGCCCTGGATCACATTGGTCCAGGACGGCTTCATTGAATCTTCAAAATCCAACATCGCCGTATCCGCCCGCCCACCTTCGGCGTTTCGGCTGAGCATGTTGATCACCATCTTGGTGCTATTGACCGGGCCAGTGATTTCCACCCGGCGGCGCAGCAAATCGGATGGAATTGGGGCCACGTTCCAATCGGTGACCACGGCAACCGAATCTTTTGGCAGATAGGTCGGCAATTCTCCGGCATCAATCTTTGCCTGACGTTGCTGACGGGCCGCCAGTAATTCCAGGCGTTCAGGATTGAAGGCCCGATGAAGATTGGCAATTAGTTCAATCGCTTCACGAGTCAATACCGCCTGAGCGGCTTCGGTCCAGGCAGCGCGATAAATTTCAAATCCGGGAGCTAAATTCACCCACTGGTGCGGGTCATTGGTTTCGATCAGGCGCTGTTGAGCTTCCATAGCGGTTTTTTCCCCAATTCTGCGAAATAAGGAGGCACATGGCTGCCCCTCAAATAAAGGAAGCAAGTATCAAACCAAACTCAAGATTGACGAAATGAAGTGACGAAGTAATTTTGATGATTAGATTATGCGCTGTGATGTGGCGCATTGAACGTGCGGAATGTATACTCTGAGCGAATTCTCTCTGTCAAGCGAAATTTCGCTAATTTTTCCGATTTCACTTTTTGCGAAATTTAAACCATCTGCAACCTTCCCATCTCTGGAATCACACTATGGCCTTCCATGCCGATAATGTTAATTTTATCTTAGGGCTCAAACTCAAAACGTTTCGCCACGAAAAAGGCTTTTCACTCAAAGACTTAGCTGAAGAAACTGGACTTTCCGTTTCGTACCTGAGCGAGATTGAAAAGGGGAAAAAATACCCCAAGCCCGAAAAAATTCTTCATCTGGCGACTGCCCTTGGCGTTCAGTTTGACGAACTGGTCTCCATGAAAGTGGACGAAGCCCTCGATCCACTCAAATCCATTCTGGATTCACCCTTTATCCAAAGCTTCCCTTTTCACCTGTTTGGTGTTCAGCCCAAGGAACTCCTCCATCTGATTGTGGACGCCCCTGAGAAAATCCGGGCGCTGGTCCATACGTTTCTTGAGATCAGCCACGTCTATGACGTGCGGGTCGAGCATTTCCTGTTTGCCGCCCTGCGCTCATATCAACAAATGAATGGGAATTATTTCGAAGACCTTGAAACCGCCGCCATGGAATTTCGCAAAGCCCAGGGGTGGCAGGATCAGCCAAGTGTTTCACTCACTGACCTGGAGAAAACCCTGGTCAGCACCTATGGCTATAAACTGGACGACCAGAAACTGGAGTCCATTCCCGAATTGCGCGATTTTCGCTCAATCTGGGTGCCAGGGAAAACACCCCGGCTCCTGATCAATAGTCGGCTGCTGCCGTCTCAAAAGGCATTCATTTTTGGCCGGGAAATTGGCTATGCCCATTTAGGGCTCGAAGAACGCGCCGCCACGTCGTCCTGGCTGCGCGTCGAATCGTTTGAGCAGGTTCTCAACAATTTCAAGGCTTCGTATTTTGCCGGAGCACTGATGATGCACCGCGATATTCTGGAACAGGATCTGAACCTGTATTTTCAACGCGACCGGTGGAGCAATGATGCCTTGTCGCTGATGTTGCGCCGCTATACCGTCACGCCGGAAATGTTTTTCTACCGGTTGACGGAGGTACTCCCGAAACTCTTTGGATTCAATGATTTGTTCTTTGTGCGGTTTAACACGAACCGCTCAGATCCAAAAAAATACCGGCTCACCAAAGTGTTTAATATGTCATCGGTGCCGATTCCGCACGAGGCCATGAACGAACATTACTGCCATCGCTGGCCGGCCATTCGGTTGCTCAAACAAATGATGAAATCTGCCAAACCGGATTCAGCCGATCATTTTGAAATTTGCGTGGAACGGCTGAAATTTCTCGATGATGGAAAAGAATATTTCAACATCACACTCGCTCGCCCGCTGGCGCTGGCCGACCGGGATTTTTCGAGTGTCTCGATTTGCATCCTGATGAATGATGCCTTTCGCCGCAAAGTCAACTTCTGGAACGATCCCAACATTCCCGAGGTGGTGGTGAATTTAACCTGCGAACGATGCAATCTTTCTTCCGATGAGTGTCAGGACCGCGTTGCCCCACCAGTGCTCTACATGAAAACCAAACAACAGGAAAGCCGCGAACGCGCCCTGGACCAACTCATCCGCGAAATGAAAGGCAAATGAAGAATGAAGAATTGAGAAAGTGGTTAGTGGTTAGTACTACAGCGAGGTTTTAATAAAAAACCGAGTGTTGAGCTCAGGAACTGGGCGGCAGGCACGCTAGTCCAGAGTGCAACCCTGGGACCAACGGCCCGACCGACCTCCCGCCCCACCGGCAACCGCCGTAGGCGGTTGCCGGTGGGGCGGGAGAAATTGGGAATGACCGTCAACCCAGGGTTTCGATGACTCCACCCTGGGCTACGAGCCATCACCCTCTTCGCCTAGATTTTGTGCAAACAGCCCACTCTCTCAAAATCCTGTTTGTAAAATTGTTTTTCCAGTTTTCCGTCCTTTTGGGTCACTCACAAACCTCGGTTCAGGTTCAGTGGTCGAAATTCAGGTTCTGAATTTGAACCAGGTGGTTGAAGTTGCTGAGCCTCAATAGACAAAACCGGAAAAATA